>JAJXTW010000251.1 GCA_021783455.1 Nitrospirota bacterium
TGTCCTCTGTCCTCTGTCCTCTGTCCTCTGTCCTCTGTCCTCTGTCCTCTGTCCTCTGTCCTCTGTCCTCTGTCCTCTGAACTACATTACCTCGTCCACGTTGTCGTCCTGCCGAGCAGCGAGATCCCGATGAATCCCCGCAAGTTCAGCTGGTTCGGTGAAACAAGCGTCATTTTGCCGCTGTAGGTCTTGCCGTTCTTCGGATCATACACTTTTCCATCCACCCATTTGTCGTCGCCAGCATAGGCAAAACCCTTCACGATCTCCAGGCCGAGGACCGGTTTTTTCCTCAGATTCAGGTCGGGATTGTTATGGTCGAGTTTCGGCGTTCCGGGAATCCCGTCCTTCGAACCTTCCGGGTAGTCAGGCACTTTGAGCCACACAATGTGCCCGCAATAGGCAGCTCCGCATTTGACGATTTCAATTTTAGCGTCCTTTTCTCCGTTGTACCAGACGCCGAGAACGTCGTCCCCCCCTGCGGCATAACAGGTCGTCGTTAAAACCAGGGCAATGCCTGCGATGACTATCCATGTTTTCATTATCCGTGCCTCCCTTTCATATTACATCTCAAAAATCCTGTTTGCCTTCACAAATCCCTTCACGTAATATTTTTCGTGGATGTTGCTCTTAGTCACGCCCTTGCTGCTGCTCGCATGGGCAAAGACACCTGACAATATGGGAATAGCTGCTTATTGCCCTCTCACCCCGGTAACGGCAACCAACACGAAGGTCATTTTCTGATGATTAACGACTTCACCGTCTTCATATTTTTTGGATCATCCTCCTCCGTCTCCTTCGGCGTTTCCATGATCTTCGGGACGTCCTTGAATGCCGCATGGTTGAGCAACGCTTTGAATCCATCGAGCCCGATTTTTCCATCACCGATATGCCAGTGACGGTCAACGTGTGAACCGAAGTCGCGCAAACAATCGTTCAGATGCATCCCCTTCAGCCGCTCCAGCCCCACAGTTATTTCGATCTTTTTTGCGAGAGCATCGACATTTTTTTTCGTGCGGATATCATACCCCGCGGCAAAGCCGTGGCAGGTGTCGTAGCAGATGCCGATGCGGGAAGAATCCTGCAAACGCGAAATAACCTCATTCACCTGTTCAAGCTCATAGCCGATATCGCCTTTTTCGCCTGCCGTATTTTCCAGAAGGATCGTCGCCTTTGGCGGGTGAAGTTTCATGGCCATGTTCAAAGCCGATGATACGCGGTCGATCATCCACTGCGGCGTTTGGCCGCTTGCGGAACCCAGGTGGGTGACCAGATATTCCGCGCCCAGGGCCTCGGTGCGTTCAAGGTCAATGACGAATTGTTCGATCGATTTTTCGTAAAGGTCGGGGCGGGAGGAGGCAAGGTTGATCAGATAGTTCGTATGGACGAACACCGGAGCGATGTCCCATTGTCCGCGCAGTTTTTTGAATTCGGTGATGTCTTTTTTGTCAAGGGGCTTTACTGTCCAGCCGCGGGGGTTTCTGCAGAAGATCTGCATGCACGTGCAACCGAGTTCGAAAGCCCGCTGCACGGAAAGAGAAAAACCGCCTGAGATAGAGACGTGGAAGCCGAGTCGCATAAAAATCCTTTTTTATCCTAGCTTTTCCCAATCAGCTTAGTGAATTCTTCTTCATTGATGACTTTCACACCGAGCGTTTTCGCTTTATCCAGCTTGCTTCCCGCCTCTTCGCCGGCAAGAACATAGCTCGTTTTCTTGGAGACAGAACCGGCTGCATGGCCCCCCAGGCCCTCGATCAGATCCTCAATCTCGTTCCTCGGCCGCGAAAGCGTTCCGGTAACGACGATCGTTAACCCGTCGAGCGGCCCTTTTTCTTTCCTTGCTCCGGCCTCGTAGTCAGGATTCGAAACAGTTACGCCAAGCTTCTTGAGAGAGTCCAGCGTACGCAGGTTTTCTTTTTCGCTGAAAAAATCGGAAATCGATTCGGCAAGCTTCGCGCCCATTTGCCTGATGTCGACGATCTGTTCCGGTTTTATACCATACAGCTCGTCAATCGTTTTAAAGTGCCTGGCGAGCTGCTTAGCCGCGTATTCGCCCACGTGCAGGATGCCGAGGGCGTAAAGAAACCGGGCGAGCGTGGTCTTCTTGCTCTTCTCGATGGCATCGATCAGGTTCTGCGCAGATTTTTCCGCAAACCGCGGAAGCGCCAGGAGCTGTTCCTTCTTGAGCTTATAGAGATCGACGAAATGCTTAATGAGCCCCTGACTGTACAGCAACTCGATGTTTTTTCCGCCGAGATGTTCGATATCCATTGCCCCGCGCGAGGCGTAATGATAGATTTTTTCCAGCACCTGGGCTTCGCAGTTCAGGCCGATGCAGCGGTACGCGACCTCGCCTTCCTCGCGAACGACGGTGGAACCGCAGACGGGGCACTGTTCCGGCGGCAAGAACTTTCGCTCGTTGCCGACGCGCTTTTCCTTTATGACCGTCACCACGTGGGGGATCACGTCCCCTGCCCGTTCGACCACGACGGTATCGCCTATCCTGATGTCCTTGCGCTCGATCTCGTCCCAGTTATGGAGCGTCGACCTCGATACGGTGACCCCGCCGATCCGTACAGGTGTAAGCATCGCCACCGGCGTGATCGCGCCCGTTCTTCCGACGTTCGCTTTGATGTCCTCGATGACCGTGGTCCCCTGGTGCGCGGGGAACTTGTAGGCAATCGCCCAGCGCGGCTCCCGGGTCTTGAACCCCAGTTCTTTCTGGAGACCGAAGTCATTCACCTTGATAACCGCGCCGTCAGTCTCAAAGGGGAACGTCGGACGACCTTCTTCGATCTTTTTGATGGAGTCGATGACGTTATCAATGCCTGTCACGACATAGAAAACCAGCGGCGCCGGGAAGCGGGCTGCCTTAAGCCAATTGACGAAATCTTCCTGGCTCGTGAATTCAACCCCTTTTAGAGCGCCCAGGCCGTAGCACGCCATATGGAGCTTTCGTTTTTCCGTGATGGAGGAATCGAGCTGACGCACGGCGCCTGCCGCGGCATTCCGGGGATTGGCAAAGGCCGGCTCTTCGCTTTTTTCCCGCTCTTTGTTCAGATTCTCGAACTCCTGGATATCCATGTATACTTCACCGCGGATATCGATCTCCTCGGGCGGGCGCATGCCCTCGATCTTGAGCGGGATCGCCTTGATCGTTTTAACATTCGTCGTTACGTCCTCGCCTTCGTACCCGTCGCCGCGAGTCGAGGCCGTGTCGAGCAAGCCCTGCTTGTACGAGAGCTCCATGGCAAGGCCGTCGTATTTGGGTTCAACGGTATATTCGACCTCCTGCTCGGATTTGAGGAAGCGTTTTACCCGCTGATCGAACTCCCGCACTTCGTCGTGTGAGAAGGCATTGTCGAGCGACAGCATCGGTTCCGTATGCCGTACTTTCTGGAATTTTTCAAGCGACGGGGCGCCGACCCGCTTCGTGGGAGAATCGGGAAGAACGTAGTTATACTGTTCCTCCAGTTCCTTCAGCCGGCGGAAAAGACGGTCGTATTCCTCGTCAGAGATGACAGGAGCATCAAGGACATGGTAGCGGTAATTGTGCTCGTTGATTTCCTTGACCAGCGTTTCTATTTCTTTCTTGACGTTAGCGGTGAGCTTTTCCATGATAATCATCACAAGAGCCGTAGTTACCCTGGCTTTTTACTTCGAACGCTGAACACCGAACTTCATGCATCCGTTTTCTCCTCCAACTGATAATCCTTGATCTTCGTCAACAGCGTCTTATAGCTCACCTGGAGAATCTCCGCGGCGCGGGTCTTGTTCCCGCCTGTCTGTTTCAACACCTGCCTGATGCGCCGCGACTCGGCGATGCGCGTTGCCGCAGCGGCGACCTCCTGGAGCGGACCGTCCATGGGCACGTGCTCGGCAAGCGCGTCCATGATGCTCGATTCGCTGATGCCGAGGTCCTGCACGCGGATCACGCCTCCATCTGCGTAAATCACGGACCGCTCGATGACGTTTTCCAATTCCCGCACATTACCCTTCCATGGCGACTTCATCAGGATGTCCATGGCCTCGTCCGAGATCGTCAGGTGCCCCTTCCGGACCTCCGCGGAGTACTTGTTCAGGAAATTCTGGGCCAGCGCCGGAATATCGTC
>JAJXTW010000252.1 GCA_021783455.1 Nitrospirota bacterium
ACAGGTCACGGCATCGAAAGATCAGACAGTTTCAGAGTTTCGATTGAACGATGTCGTGACCGTTATTCTTGTGCACGATGTCCTGACCGTTAACAGTTAGCCTTTATTTTAAGACAAAAGCCTCGCTTGCTTTTCTTGGCGTACTTTGCGAGCTTTGCGAGAGACGCCTTTAGTTCCGACTTGTCCGGGTCAGGAGGGATCTATGCCGAGAGTAGCGGTACTGCTTGCCGATGGTTTTGAAGAAGTGGAGGCCGTCGCCGTCATCGATGTGCTGCGGCGGGCCGGGATCGACACGGTGATTGCGGGCCTGCACAGCGGCCCTGTTTCGAGCGCCCGAAGGGTGAACATCGTTCCCGATACGGTCATCGACGCGGTGAAGGCCGATGACTTCGACATGCTCGTGCTGCCGGGCGGCCAGCCCGGTTCGGACAACCTGAATGCGGACCCCCGCGTGCGGGAACTGGTCAGGAGCTTTGCGCAGAAAGACAAGTTCACCGGGGCCATCTGCGCCGCGCCGATCGTCCTCGCGAGCGCCGGAGTGCTGGAGGGCAAGCACGCCACCTCGTACCCCTCGTACAAGGACAAGCTCGGGGGCGCCCGGTATGAAGAAAAATCCGTCGTGGTCGACGGGAAGGTATTGACCAGCAGGGGAGCGGGCACGGCGCTCACCTTCGGCCTGGCCATCGTGGAAAAGCTGATGAGCAGGGAAACGGCGCAAAAGATCAAAGAATCGATGCTGATCCACTACGAGTAATCAAAAAAATCAGGGACCGCAGCAAAGCAGTGCGACGACACCTCCCCCTTCGGCAATCCCGGCAAATGAAAGAGGTCAGAGGAAACATGACTGAAGTAAACAACAGCAAGAGCGAACCGCGGACAAGGGCAGACCTTCTCCGGAAAACCCTTGACCCCGTCGACATATTGTTAAAGTATTTGAACTCCGGTTTTCGCGGCATAACGGGCAGCCCGTTCAATTTCTGCCGCGTCCTCTGCGAGATGACGGAAGGGATGAGCGGAGACAGGAAGGGGGACGCCGCGGTTTATGGATGGTATACTCTGGGCGGCCAAAAAAAGGACATTATTCAATTTAAGGACAATCATGTTTACGAAATCATTTACGAGATAAACGGTGAAATTACGCTGCACGCTATCGAGCAGAAGGAGTATCAGCGTATTCGGCTGCTCCTCAGCGTGCATCCGCTTTCGGTGCTGATCAGCAAATTTGAAATGGAAAAAGAATATAAGGCGGCGCTCGATATCTTCAAAAGAAAGCAAAACGAGGAAAAACAGCGGCAGGAGGCCGAAAAAAGAAGATCGGAACAGGAAGACGGGATCGAACGGCGCAGTGGGGGCCTCGCGTATTCACCGCAAAAGAATAAAGGAGATCGTGACGATGATCCTGAAAAACATCAAAGGCGAGATCAACGAGGAGAACATCACGGTCGCCATGCTGCCGTTTGTCGGCGAACTGGGTTTGGACGAACTGGACCGGATGAAGAACAGGATCCTGGAGTTGAAAGAAGTCGTGGCAAGCCAGCAGCGAAAGCAAAACGAGCCCGACAGCGAGATGTAACCATGCTGCCCCGGCCGGACCAGCGGGCGACGCCGACGCGGCCGGGCGCTCAATGGATAAGCCGGCCTTGACTCCCTTCCGTTTTTTTTCATTCCATCGAGGAGCAGGGGGATGTTTTTATCTGTCCAGTGTTTCCCGTATTGTCTTCAGAAATTCCAGGGGCGCTATCGGTTTTGCCATGAGGGTCAACCCTTCCCCGAAGCTCTTTTTTTTCTCGAAAACGTCCGCGGCGTATCCGCTCATGAAGAGCACTTTGACGTCCGGCCGGGATTTCCTGATTTCTTCATAGGCGTCCTTCCCGTTCATTCTCGGCATGATGACGTCAAAAATGAGCAGCTCGATCTCGTCCCCGTGCTCCTGAAATTTTTTCACCGCTTGTTCTCCGTCGGGTACGTCTATGACGTTGTACCCCGCGTCCGTGAGAAGCGTCACCGCGAATCGCCGGACAGCTTCGTCGTCTTCGGCCACGAGCACGGTTTCCGTGCCCCCGAGAGCTTCAACGGGCCGTGGCGCAGGGACGTCACTGGCAATCGATTGTACCAACGGCAGGTAGATGTCGAATGATGCGCCCATGCCCGGTTCGCTGTACACGGTGATGAATCCTTCATGTTGTTTGATGATCCCATACACCGTGGAAAGGCCGAGCCCGGTGCCCTTCCCTTGTTCCTTGGTTGTGTAGAACGGCTCGAATATCCGGGCCTGCGTCAAACCGTCCATGCCGGCCCCGGTGTCCGCCACGGTAAGCAGCGCATAGGCGCCGCGACTTCCGTACCCGTGGTCGGCGATGAAATCCTGGTCCATATCGACCCGTTCCGTTTTGATGGTCAGGGTCCCGCCGCCGTTCATGGCGTCCCGGGCGTTCGTGGCGAGGTTCATGAGGACCTGCTCGATCTGGCCGGTGTCCGCGAAGATCATGAGCGTGCGGCCATCGAGGTCCATCTTCAGTTCGATATCCTCGCCGATAAGCCGTGCCAGGAGCTTGCCGACGCCGGCAATGATCTCGTTGATATTCACGGGACGACGGTATATGATCTGCTTTCGACTGAAGGCGAGGAGGCTGTGGGTGAGATTCGCGGCGCGTTCCGCGGACGACAGTATCTGATCGATGTAGGGGACAACGGCGTCATCCCGCATAAGCTTCATCTTTGCAAGATGTCCGTAGCCGGTGATAGCGGTGAGGATATTGTTGAAATCGTGGGCCACTCCCCCCGCGAGCAGTCCTACCGCTTCCATTTTATGAGCCTGGCGAAACTGCTCTTCCAGTTTTTTGCGTTCGGTGATGTCGTACGCCGTTCCCAATGATGCGGGCTGCCCGTCGAATTCAATGGTCCCCGAGGTAAAATCCACCCAGCATTCCTCCCCGGTCTTGGTGACGATCTTGAATTCGCGCCGGGAGGAGCGTTTTTCCTCCCCATCGCGGGCAACGCTGTTGTCCCGGAGCTCGTGTCGATACTCCGGGTGTATCAAGTCCCGGATGCTTAACTGCAGAAGTTCTTCCCGGGGATAGCCGGTCAGTTTTTCCGTCATGGAATTGAAGTAGCGCAGCGCTGCTCCTTGATAGATGAAGATCGCAACGGCAGCGTTTTCCGCCAGCATCCGAAACTTTTTTTCTCCTTCGCGAAGCGACGCCTCCACCCGCCGGTGTTCCGCCAGGAGCTGTGCGTTTTCCAGGGCCACGGCGGCGCCGGCGGCCAAACCTTCCAGCAGTTCCGTATCGTCCGCGGTGAAGGGAAGGCGCTCGGCCTTGTCGTGGACGATGAAGCAGCCGAGAAGTCTCGCTTTCCGGTCGAAGATGGGCACTGCGGCGAAGTTGTAAAACCCCAGTTTTTCCCGGACCTCAGGCGTCACGAAGGCGTCGTTTCGCGCGTCATTGGAGATACAGGGCTTCCCCGTTTCCATGATCCGGCCGGGAATGCCGTGGCCGGGTCCGTAAGCATATTCGAAGGGGATGAGCGCGCCCCGCTGATTGTATTCCTGGAACGCCATTTTCCCGTTTGCCATGATGCCCGCGATCCCCGAGGTGGCGCCCGTCAGGGCCATGGCGGTCCTCACCATCGTGCGCACTACGACGGGAATTTCGAGGACCGTATTGATCTGCCGGTTGCTGTTGAGCAGCAGTTCCAGCTGGCGGCTGCGCAAGGCGAGCAATTCATCTTTTTTCCTGTGCTCGCTGACATCGCGTACGATGGCGAGAAACCGTCCGTCCTTCAGCATTTTTCCGCTTATCTCCACGGGGAACAGGGCGCCGTCTTTGCGGCGAAGTCTCCGGTCGCTCAAAATGCTCTTGCCGGCGCGCATTTCCTCAATGCGCATGGGTCGTGCGAGCAGATCTTCGGGCGGGAAAGCGTCTTTGACGTTGAGCTTCAGAAGTTCTTTTTCGGTGTAGCCGAGCAATTGACAGCCCAGGGCATTCACGGCAAGATAGTTTCCCTGCTCATCAAATATGAAAATGCCGTCCGAGGCCTGTTCCAGGAGGGTACGGTACTGGTATTCGCTTT
>JAJXTW010000026.1 GCA_021783455.1 Nitrospirota bacterium
AAGGCATTGATCATGTTCCCGATGCCCGAACTCTGGACGAACATGGCCGGCTGTTTGCCAGAGAGGGCAGCGCCTGCGCAGATCCCGACGCCTTCTTCCTCGCGGGTCAGCGGTATATGAGGGAAGGACTGGCCGATCATTTCGAGCAAAGTCTTGATCTTTTCGCAGGGCAGGGAAGCGGTAAAATCAACGCCCTGCTTTTTCAGCAAAGCTATGAGTTCTTCTTCAGGACGTTGCACAGGAGCGCCTCGATCTCTTTCTCGGATATATTTTTTGATATGAATTTCGGAACGACCGAATAGGTCTTTTTATCCTCTTTGAGCCTTGCTTCGCCGCCGCCGGTGATGTTCACCAGGACGGTCTCGTCCTTTTTGATGGCGCCTGTCCGGACAGCGTCCTTGAGCACGGCAACGGCCACGCCTGATGCGGGAACGAGATCAATGCCTTCGGTTTTCAGGAACAATTCCATGCCGGCATAGACGGCATCATTCGTAATGCCGTACATTTTCCCGTTGGTTGAGGTAAGCGCATCATAGACGCCGCCCTTGACCGAGTAGGCAGGATAGCGCGTTGAAAGGACGCGCGTCGTGATCTGTGAGATCAGCTCCGGGTTCAGGTCCTCGGGCGACAACGTCCGGCTGCGCTTGTTCCAGGCATGCATCATCGGAGCAAAGGGCAGGTTCTGGCCAAGATGCAGGATCGGCAGGCGCGAGCCGTATCTGCCGTCCTTCACGAACCGTTCGGTCATTTCCCATGCTCCGACAGCGCCGGTGCCGCTTCCGACGGCCTGGATATAATGGTCCGGCAGTTTTCCGATCTTTGAAACTGCTTCAAGCATGACGATGCCGAGGCCGTCACGCTTCGCGATGTTCTTCACGCCGCCCTCGAAAGGGAACCCAGTGGTCATGGCGATCCTTTTCGCCACATCGATGGCATCAGAGTAGTCGCCGTCATGCACGGCAAGCGTCGGTACGGCGAACCGGTCCTCAAGGTACCACATCTCCATGAGGCACATGCGCGGCACCACAATCACGGCAGGAAAGCCCGTTGTTGCGGAGAGATGCGCGAAGGCCCGGGCAGTGTTGCCCGCGGACGCCACGATCAGGCCCTCGATGTTGTTTTCCCGGGCGTTCTGAAGCACGATGGCTGCTTCGAACTCCTTGAAGGTGCAGGTTTCGAGCAGCGCGCCCTTTTCCGGCCAGTACCCGTTGAAGGCGATAAAGAGGTTCGAAAGCCCGAGCTTGTCTGCAAGGCCCTTCGATCGGTACACGACAGGGCCGGGCTGCGAAATGTTCGGTTCGTGGACCGGAAGCCAGTTAAACCTCCAGACGCCGCTTGCGGCGCTCTCAGAAAAACGGGTGTCGTAATATTGGGTCACGAGAAGGGCGTCCTTGCAATGTTCGCAAAAGGCACAGTAGGCATTCTCGAGGAGCTTACCGCAGTTTCTGCATTGAATGGAAAAATGGCTCATAACGCCTCACCTGAATTCAAAATGTAACCACAGATGAACACGGGTGCGGCTTTGCCGCACGCACAGAAAGAAACGCTGAATTTTGAATCAAGCGCCTGCTTTTATCTGTGTGGCGAAGCCCCGTGTGAGCGAAGCTCCTGTGGTTACCTTCTAAATCAACCCGCTTACCAGCTCCATGATGTCCGTGATCCGGATCTGGTTCTTATGTCCCTGCATGGCCTCGTTCACCTTGGCATAACAGGCGGGACAGGAGAGGATCAGACGGTCCGCCTTTTTTGCCACTGCTTCGTCGATTGTCTGCCTGCCCATGGCAATCGCATTTTCGTGAAACACTTTGCGGGCCGCCCCGCCGGAGCCGCAGCACCGGGAGTTTAGGCCATGGCGCTCGAACTCAAGCATGGTGACGCCCGGAATGCTCCGGAGCACTTCGCGCGGCTCCTCGATCACGCCCACTCCCCGCGAAAGATAGCACGGGTCGTGGTAGATCACGGCCTCGGAGAGCTTGTTCTTTAATTGAAGCTTCCCGTTCTTGATCGCTTCGGAAACGTGCTGGGTAATATGCCGGATCTTGAACGGCAGGTCCTCGCCGTAGATTGCGGGCCAGTCCCTGGTCATGATGTTCACACAGCAGGGGCAGGAGCAGATAAGTTTTTTGACGCCTTTTGCTTTATATCCCTTCACCAGTCTCGTGACCAGGTCTTTGAGCAAATCATGCTGACCGGTGATGAACAGCGGGAAGCCGCAGCATACTTCTTCCTCCGGGGGCAGCATGGTGAACGGCTCGCCAATTGCATTCAAAACGAGCACGTCACCCCTGACCATGGGCTGCGCCTCGTATGCGCCGGTGCATCCCGCATAGTAGGCGATGTCGGAACGATCAGCGACCTTGACAGTCTCCGGGAACCAGGGCTTATAGCGCTCGGCTGCAGGTTTATTATAGGGATTGCCGGAATTCTTAATTGCAGCCGGCGTTTCCGCCTGGGCGCCGATGGGGCCGAGGCCCCGCTTCACCATCTCTTTTCTGAGCATGGGCCAGAGACGCTGCGTAAAGATGCCGACAGGGCAGTTCTGGCCGCAGGCGCCGCAGGTAGTGCACTCATACACTGCTTTGGCGAAGTCCTGGAGCAGCTTTTGGTCCACCTCCGCCGGGCCGAAGAGCCTGGCCTTGAGGCCGTCGGTGGCGCGGATGAACTCGCGGAACATGCGGATCTTCTCGGGCGGAGACACGGCGGGATTGCCGGTCACGTCCTGCACCGGGCAGTGCTTGAGGCACTCGCCGCACCGGGTGCAGGCGTCGAGCTCGAGGATCTGGCGCGCTGAAAGTTCTATCGTGAAAGACCGTTTATTTTTCATGTATCACCAGACGAAGCGCCTGCTCCCGCTTCCGTGCTTCCAGCATTACGAGCGGCGCGATAAAGATGTGCGTCGGCAGAAACAAAACTAAAACCAGGACGAGGCAAAAATGCAGAAGGAACAGGACGCTGCCCGGCGCCGCAGCGGGCGCGAAGTGCGCGATTCCGAAGATGAACAATTTTACATCGACCAGATCGGGTTTGAACAACCCGTGCATGACGACGCCGATGGAACTGATAGCCAGCACCAGGCCGAGGAGAAACAGATTCGCCGGGGCCGCGTACTTTTCAAGCTTTGTCAGAAGCCGGATGACCAGGATATACAGCAGCGCAAAGGGCAGTACGTACCCGGCGATCAATCCCGGCGTCTGCATCCACCACACCCAGTCCGGGACCGGATCCAAAAAGAATCGCAGATGCCGCAGCACTACGAGCAGAAAAGAAGCGTGGAACACCCACTCGCCGATCCAGAGCGCCGGGTTCACGATGAAAACCCTGCCGAGCAAAACCACATCGAGGACCGCGAGCGCGCATCCCTTCACGCTCCACCGAGCCAGGGGCGCCCCCAACGCTTCAAGCCGTTGCGAAGCCTTCCGCCAGACGAGCGCATGCCCCAAAAAACGCAGCCAGAAGGCCGCGTACACCGCATAGGCGGCCACTATTAAAAATTTTCCCATGCCTTATGGTCGTTTGTCCCTTTTGCTATTGTACCATATCGGTGAGATAACCGGTACGCAGACATCCCCAGTGACGGCCGGCAACGACGACGTTTTATTTTTCTTTCACAAAGACGATGCTCACGTCTTTCGCGACGTTCAGGCCTGCCTCAACTTCTACGGCCTTCAGGATTCCCGACGGCACTGCGCAGGCCGCATGCTTCAGGTGCTTCGCCGCGGATTGGTAGATAGGATTGCTCATGAACCCGGCAAGCGGCGCAAACCGGTCAAGGACCGCGATATCCGCGAGCATTTTTTTAACCATCTCGCATTCCGTATCCAGCGACACGGCAATCTTGTTGCCATGGCCTTTTTCCGCCGTGATCGTGACAGTATAACCGCACGCGCCGGAATGTACAACGACCTTTGTCATAATGCCTCTTGCCCTCGTAAGAATCTTGAAGGAAGAAAGGGCAGGAAGGACCGGGGAAAGAAATGCCTCCCTGCCCCTGCAACCTCATTATCTTCGGGAGGGACTCCGGAGATAATCTTAAAACAAGAAAAATTTTTTGCCGCTGCGATCACAGAGGGCACCGAGGAGATTCATTCCCAATCAAATAGCCTTTTTCTGAGCTCTCCGTGACCTCTGTGGCGATACTTTAGGCTTTTATCTCCACCGGGCTCTTCTGCTTTTCGAGCAATGCCTTCAGGTTCGGGAACTTGTCCTTCATGTGGGGGATATGCATCGCCTGCATGAATTCCTTTTCAAAGGCCGGGTCGGTCGCGATCTCGACGAACTCGACCCATCGCGCTTTTTCGTTCGCCTCAATGCGTTTGCCCCGGTTCAGGAGCGCCATGCGCGAACCGTCGCCGGCCGCGTTGCCCACGGCATAGACCATGTCGATGGGGCAGTCGGGGAACATGCCGAGCGTCATCGATGCCACCTTGTCGATGTGGCTCCCGAAGGCGCCTGCCAGGATCACACGATCGAGCTTGGTGATGCCCAGCCGCTTCATCATCAGTTTTGCGCCGGCGTAGAGCGCCCCTTTGGCGAGTTGGAGAGCGCGAACATCGCCCTGCGTGATGGTGATGTCGTGGCCGATGGATGTCTCCGCCGCCCAGGCGAGCACGTACTCGGGCTTGCCGTCAGCATCCTTCCTGACCCGCGGCGTACCGAGGTCCATGACGAACCTGCCGCTTTTATCGATAATGCCTGCCTTGAACATTTCCGCCACCACGCCGATGATGCCGGAACCGCACAGACCTTTGGCCTTCACTTCCGCGATATGCGTGTGCCAGTCCGCCTTGCCGATGACCTTGTACCGGGGCTCTTTGGTCTCCGGGTCGATCTCGACCGTCTCGATCGCTCCCGGGGCCGCGCGCATGCCGAACTTGATCTGGGCGCCTTCGAAGGCAGGACCCGTGGCGCAGGACGTGGAGCAGACCTTGGTGCGGTTCCCCATGAGCAGTTCGCCGTTCGTTCCGATGTCGATGATCAGGACCATCTCATCCTGGTTGTACGGCTCTTCAGCGATAAGAACGCCCACGTTGTCTGCACCCACGAAGCCCGCTTCGATGGGCAGCACGTGGATATACGATGCGGGATTGATCTTGAGTCCCAGGTCCCGCGCCTTGATATCGAGAGAGCTCTGGACCGCCGGGATAAAGGGCGAGCGGCCGATGTATTCGGGATTCAGGCCAAGAAAAATGTGGTGCATGGCCGTATTGAACACGATCGTGAGGTCGTCGATCACGTATCCGGGATGAGGACCGTCGTTTTTTATTTCCAAGACCACGCGCTCGATGATCTCGTTCAAGCCCGCAATGATCGCCTTCTGCATGGTCTCGAGACCCACCCCGGGATTGCTCATGGCATAGGTGATGCGCGACATGACGTCCTCGCCGTAGGGCACCTGGGGGTTCATAATGGATTCGGTGTTCACCACCTTGCCCGTGTTCAGGTCCGTAAGATAGCCCACGCAGGTTGTTGTGCCGATGTCCACGGCCAGGCCATAGGAGGCCTCGACAAAACCCGGCTCCACCTTGATGATCTCCTTGTCCATCCAGACCGTGGCAGTTGCGTTCCATTCGCCTTTCCGCAGAATATCCTGGAGGTCCTTCAGGACCAGGTAATCAAAGGTCAGCCCCTTCAGTCCGTAGTTCTCTTCTAACGACGTGAGGACGCGCTCCCAGTCTCCGGTTGTCATATCGTGCAGCGATGGTTTTGCGAGCGCGACATTATATTTTTTTACGGCCGGATCGAGCTTGATCGTGAGCTCTTTGGCAGCCTTCCTGACGACCTGCTTACCCGCGCGCGAACGCTCGGGTACGAAGACCTTCACGTCTCCGTGGATCTCGGCAGTGCAGGACAGCCTGATGCCGGGCCCGTCCTCGGGCTTGATATGCTTTTTCTCCGCTTCCGAGAGGGGGGAGAGGTGGGCCATGCCCGACTCGATGTTGTCCTTCTCGAAATATCCCTCTTCGATCCTCACCTTGCACTTGCCGCAGACCTTCTTGTTGCCGCAGAGCGCTTCGATATCGACGCCCAGGGACTGGGCCGCTTCGAGGATGGTCTTGCCGTCCTCTACTTCGCCGCGGCTGCCCGAGGGCTGGAAAATTACTTTGTGTTTCTTGATCATGCAAATCCTCCTGAAAGATCAAATCGAATATCTAAACCTGCCACAGAGACACGGAGGCACGGAGAGGTCCAAGATAACGGCGTGACGGAGGTCGCAAGTCGAAAAACTTTGACTTATTCATTTTATTGTTTCTCTCCGTGTCTTCGTGACTCCGTGGCTAATTATCAATCCGCTTTCGTCTTTCCTTCCAAACGGGCAGATGTTGATGCAGAGCCCGCAATTGGGTTTGCCTGACGTCTGCCTTTTGCTCGTCTTATGACTTCTGCACTGATCCAGCCGCACCAGCTCTACAAAGGGCGATGAGCGCGACCACTGAGAGCCGGTGATGGCCTGCGAAGGGCAGTGCTCCTTGCAGAGCAGGCACTCTCCGCAGAGACAGTGTTCGATGGGCGCATCCGGCCGGAGCGGGGCATCGGTCAATACCGTTGCGAGCGACAAGCGCGGCCCATGGTCAATGCTGATGAGCAGACCATTCTTCCCTATCCAGCCAAGGCCGGCCGATGTAGCCGCCATCTTATGGTTGAACAGCGAGTAGAGCTGCGAGACAAACGTGCCCTTTCTGCGGTCCGAGTCCGGCGGAATGGCAAGGGTGCGGTGCCCCCGGGCTTTCAGGAACCGTACGGTCCGCTTCTGCAGCTTCATGAGCAGGCTGAGCGTGTCCTCATTCAATCTCCGGTCCACGCCGATGGACACGGCCCGGTCCAGGTGGGCGATCTCCCCGCTCAGGCATCCGCGAAGGCCTGCGATCCCGACGACGGTTGCGCCCTGGTCCAGCAGCTCTTTCCTGAGCGAAGTCTTCATTTCGCCTTCTTGGCTTCCACCTCATCCTTCATCTTCTTGAGCGAGGCGATCATGTTGATGGCGTCCTTCAGGGCGTTGGTCGCGTCCTTGGCGTAGCCGTCGGCCCCGTACTTGTCAGCCACGTCCTGGGACACCGGCGCGCCGCCGATCATGATCTTCACGTTCGGGTTCTTGGCCCGGAGATCGTCGATCACCTTTTTCATGCCCGTCATGGTCGTGGTCATCATGGCCGAGAGGCAGACGAGGTCCGAATCGGTCCTGAGCTGCTCGGCCACGAACTTGTCGAGCGGCACGTCGCGGCCCAGGTCGTAGACCGTGAAGCCGGCCACGTCGAACATCATCTTCACGATGTTCTTGCCGATGTCATGCACGTCGCCTTCCACGGTCCCGATCACCACCGAACCTTTCACGCCCAGATCGAGCTGCTTCACGTGGGGCTTCAGGATGTCCAGGCCCGCGTACAGCGCATCAGCGCACATGAGGAGTTCCGGGACGAAGTATTCCTGGGCCTCGAACATGCGGCCCACTTCCACCATGCCGGAGACAAGCCCGTTGAAGATCGCGTCGTTGGCCTCCATGCCCACGTCCAGCGCTTCCTGGGCCGCCTCTTTCGACGTGTCCTCGTCGTAGGAGATCACGGCGGTCCGCAATTTCTCCAGCAGCTCTTTCTTCTTCTCTTCGGTTACCATAGGACTACCTCCTGTACTTTCTGACTTCGTCCATCATTGTTTTAAAGTTTTCCGCCGGCACCGTGGGCCAGATGTCGCACCCGGGCCAGACCGCGGAGACGCCGTCGTCCATGCACTTCCTGATCGTCTGGCGCACCAGGTCCGGAGTGCCGGCAACGAGCACGTTGTAGGGATCGTAGTTCCCGAACACGAGCGCTTTGGGCCCGAGCTTCTTGCGCGTCTCGGCAACGTCGTTCTTCTGGTCCACGCTGATCGCCTTCGCCCCGCTGTCGGCCATGGCCGGGACGATATCGTTCGTCTTGCCGCAGATATGGATCACGCTCGGGACTTTGATTTTCGCAAAGATCTTCTGAAGGTAGGGAAGGATGAGGCCCTTGAAAACCCGGGGGGAAAGCACGTCCGAGGTCGCTCCCATCTCACGAACGGTAATGAAGTCCACTCCCGCCTTCTCATACTGCCCCGCGACCTGGATGATTACGTCGGTCAGCTGATCGAGCAGTTTGCCGATCTTGTCCGGTTTCTTAAAGGACAGCTTCAAGAGGTCGTTCAGCTCCATGACCTGGCCGGCCAGCGTAAAAGGCCCGAGCACGTAGGAACCGACAACAGCCTCGGCGCCGATGTCCTTTTTCATCAATTTGATCGTCTCGACCATGAGCGGCACCCTGCCGCGCGTGGTGATATCGGACGGGATGGCGATCTCCATCTCGGCTTCGTTGTGGATCAGTTTTTTCTTGATCGTCGGATACAGCAGGTCCTCGGAATGGGCGTAGACGTTGATCTCGCAGCCCATGGCCTCGGCTTCGATGCAGAGGTCGAAGGGCGCTACCGCACCCTCGAACCCGAACAGCTTGTACGTCGAGACTGCCGCAGCGGCCATCATCCTGGCGTCAAGGTGCGTGGCCGCGAATTTCTGGTTCAGCGACTTCAGGCCTTCGGTAGTTACGTTGCCCATACCGGAAAAGCAGGGCGGCCGGTCAACTTCTTCTCCGGCGAAAAGCTTCAGCACTCGTTCTCTTGAATTCAGTGTCGTCATGCATCCTCCTTAAAAAAAATACTGTGTCAGTATCGAATACGAACCAAATGCAGCCACAGAGGCACGGAGACGCGGAGAAATTTTTAATGTTTTGAAAAAACTGCTTGTCGTGTCTTACCCGTGATTCCTCTGTGCCTCTGCGTCTCTGTGGCGTGCTGAAATCTATTTCCTCGCCGCTCCCGAGGTGAGCTTGCCTATGAAATCCGAAAAATATTTCTTGATCGGGATATTTGCATTGTCGGAGATCTTTTGTGTCTCGTCGTAGACCAGCGTGGAAAGCAGGATCTGCGCCGCTGCGACCGCCGGAAAGATCCGCGGCGCCGTGACGATGGGGCCGTAGAAGTTGAAGTCGCTCCAGAGCGCCGATGCCATGCCCTGCACCACGGCGTCCATGGCCTTGAACCCGTCGAGGCTCCAGATGGTCTTTGCCTCTTTCCACATGTGCGTGCCGTTCGAGTATGCTCCGCCGCAGGGGAGCCCGAGCTTCTCCTTGATCAGCCTGTTGGCAATGAGCGAGAACGACGTGGCCGGCAGGTTCATCACCGACGTGTCGACGATGACGGTCTCGAAACTGTCGGCGCCCTGCGAAAGAATGGTTTCCAGGGACTTGAGGCGGCCTGCCGGGGTCTGGTCCTGGTCGTCGAAGGCCTGCACCACGACATGCTTGATGCCGAGGTCTTTCAATTTTTGGACCTGTCCCTTGATGTCTTTGTCCCAGGGCGTGATGCTGTTGTACAGGAACTTGTTCTGGAGCCCCAGCTTGGCAACGTATTCCGTGGCCTGGGCCCGCTTTTCAGCGACCCACATGTCGATGCCGAAGGGCATGTCGGTCGTTTCGCGATAGAAGTCGATATAGATCTTCGCCTCTTCCGGGGAGTTTGCCACCATGGCCACCATGGACGGTATGCCTGTCGAGGCGGAAAGCTCTTCCTGTTTTTTGATGAGCTCGGCCGCCTGTTTGCGGTCGAAATGCCCCTTCCGGTCCGTCACGATCCGGTCCTTGTTGTGGAACATGGATGCGATCAGAAGCGGTGGGTTCTCGCCCGGCTCTCCGCCGACCTTGATCCCGTCGAGATTGAAGACCTTCTGTTTACATTTGAATTGAAACATTAGTTCCCCTTTTAAAACTCTTTATTACTCACACGAAGACACGGAGACACGAAGGTTAAGACCCGCTGTCGATTTTCTTCGTATCTTTGTGGCTCTGTGTGAGACCGGTTCCTGCTTTATAAAATTTATGAGTCCAAAAAACGGGGGAGCCTTCGAAACGCTCCCCCATCGAGCTGTAGTTAGAACACGCCATGATCGAACTTGGGCTGCGGCAAATACTCCCACTTCTCGCCCTTGCGGAACTTGGCTTCGATGTCAAGGCACTTGAGAGCGTACTCGAACGCATAGGGAATGCCCGGTCCGCCCGGGACAAAGCCTCCCAGGATCATTCCGACCGATGCGGCCTCGAAGATCTCGCCCGTGGTTGCCCCGGCGTTGATCGCCGGGACCACATGGATGATGCACCGCGGCGAGCAGTAGGCCACGCCTCCGGACATGAACATCAATTCCTTGACCTTGCGGGAAAGGGCGCCGTCAGCGAAGATGCTGGCATAAAAGTCGGCAAAGGTCCTGCCCGGTTCGGGCGTCACGGTATTGATGATCTGGAACATCCTCGGCACGAACCCGCACTGCTTCTTCATGTACTCGTTCACTTCTTCCAACGTCATTTTCTTATCAGCCATTTTTACTCCCTCCTCTTGCCCGGATGCACGCTGTGCCCGGGAAAACAGTTCCTTCAACTTCTCCAAAATACCCGATGAATATCGACCTCCCTTCACAGAATTGGACCGCATCACCTCCTTATTTCAACCACAGGCGGCTTCGCCGCACGCGTTAAAAAATCTTTGTTGTTTAAATCCGTGTTCATCTGTGAGTTTCGCATAGCGAAACCCGTGGTTCCCTCTCTAGAACTTCCACTCATGCGCCACCTGGATGAATTTCCTGATGTTGTCGTAAGGCACGGTGGGCGGAATATCGCACCCCGGCATGAGCACAAACCCGCCGTCCGTGCCCGCTGTCTTGATCACGTCCTTGCAGGCATTCTCCACGTCCTGCACCGTACCGTTCAGCATGATTTTTACGGGGTCCACATTTCCGCCGAAGCACATTTTCCCGTGGAGCGCTTCCTTGGCCTTTGCCATGTCTGTTTTGTGGTCAAGGCTGATGCACGAGGCGCCGGTCTGCGGGAAAAGGTCGAGCCGGTCCGTGGTGTTCCCGCAGATGTGCACGAGAGTGTGTACGCCCTTGGATTTTGCCCAGTCCGTGAATTTTTTAAGCGGCGGTACGGCGAACTTTTCAAACTGTTTCCTCGAAATGAGGTCTCCCGACGCCGTGGGATCCGCGAGGCTGATGACCTCGAGCGTTTTGTCCGCGACGATCGGTTCGTAAAGATGGATCAGGACATCGGTGGCGAAGTCCACCACCTTCTCGACGAATGCGGGCTTCTTGAACGTTGCTTTCATCATGGTTTCTTCGCCCACGAGCCGGGCGCCGAGGGTGAAGGGCCCCCAAGCCGTCATCGTGACCACGTAGTTGTCGCCAATCTTTGCTTTGGTCTGTCGAAGCGCTTTTATGACGGTACTGATCGTCTCGTCCTTGTCGAGGTCCGAGAGTTTGAGTTTCGCCAGGTCCTCTTCCGATGAGACGAAATGGTTCTCCAGGTCGGGTGCGCCCATTTCGCGGAACTTGATCTTGCCGCCGAGCGCCGTAGCGTGAAAGTTGTTGTACCCGGAGCCGGGATACACCATGTCGCACTGAAGTTTCGCGCTCATGTCGACGAGCATGGCCGTCATTTTGCCCGCATCCCGGGACAAGGCCTCGAACGAGGTGCCGAAGCCCTTGATGCTCCACATTCCCGCTCCGAACAGGGTCACCGCCAGCCTGTCGGGCTTCCCCCCCTCAAATGTCTTGAGCAGCACTTCCTTTGGTTTCATAGCTTCCCCCTTTGTACCGAGTGGAATCCTTTGTCAGACAGCAATGCTGTGGATTGTCCGTTTAAACTCTTCGAGGTCGATTGGCGTCTCGACGGCCATCGACGGCTCCTCGTGACTGCCGGCGCCGACGTGCACGATGGGCATGCCGGGCGCTACCGTTCTTATAATTCGGACTGCATCTTCCGCGGATAGCCCAAATGGTTCGGAATCAACGATGACGAAGTCATATAAACCGAACATGACCTTCTGCACAGCCAGGGCCGGGTGATCGACGGTGTCCACGTTGCATCCTTCATCCCGCAGGATGGCATAGAGGCTTTTTATCAGGATGGGATTGGAGGAGCAGAGAATGATATTTTTCATGACAGGAACATAAAAATGCATTTCCAATGCCAGCCCGTGTGAGGATCACGGGAAGCTTGCCGAGAAAAAAAATTCGCGATACGACGAGGCAATGAGCAGGCAGACTATAGGTTTACACGCAGCGCAGGGAAGCAAAAAAAGCCCGCTATTATTGGTTATTCTTGAGGATGGCAATCTGCCGGCGCCTGCAGATCAGGGGGAAGGGAGGGAAAAGCCGCCATCAAAGACGGTAAAGCTACAGCTTGATATTATCTTCAGTTGTAGAGTAGATGAAATATTCCCCACAAGCCGGGGTATTTTGCCACAGGTTTCCTGCGACGGAAACGTTCTTCGCTTATCCGAAAGGCTACTACTTTGATGTTCAAATAATTCGATATGAGGCCACTGTGGCCGCAGGTGTACAATGAAGCCGGAGTCGATTCGTCTTCAGGACACCTGTTAAACTCATGGCATTGCCATTGCACAGGTAAGGCGTTAGTACTTGTGAGAAAGTTTTTTGCCGTCTTTGCGAGCGACGCGAAGCAATCTCGGTTTTAAGGATGGCTCATGCAGACAACAGTCGTATGCGGACTCTTGGGTTCGGGAAAAACAACATTCATCAAAAACTTTGTAAAGAACAGGACAGAGAAGACCGTGGTCCTGGTGAACGATTTCGGCGCAACGGGGATCGACGGCGAGATCTTTTCCGCTAGTAGCATCGAATCCGTGGAACTGCCGAGCGGCTGCGTGTGCTGCACGCTCAAGGTCGACCTCATCACGACGATCGAGAGGATCATTTGTCAATTCGCGCCCGAGCACCTCGTGATCGAGCCGAGCGGCGTGGCCTCGCCCTCGGGGGTACTCGAAGCGCTTGAAAGCGCGGGCATCAAGGCCGTGTCTGTGGTTGGCATCATAGATGCCGTGGAGTTCGTCGAGCTTTTCGATTCAGGCATGTACGGAAGCTTTTTTGAAGACCAGGTTTCACTTGCAGATGTGATTCTGGTGAATAAAACGGACTTAGCAAGTGAGGAAACGATCGCTGAAACAATCGATCGCATCGAATCCATGAACCCGCGAGCTGTTTTATTTCGCACGAAGAACGCGGCGATTCGTGAACCTCTGCCTGATGTGTCAGCCATTGCACGGAGAAGGAGCGTCGGCCATCATGGACATTTTCATTTTAATACTATGACCATCAAGCCGCAGAGGATTGGCGATTTAGCTGTCCTTACGAGCGGACTGGGACATCTGGCCCAGGGGAAATATGGAACCGTGGTAAGAGCAAAGGCCCTTGTCCGGACGGATCAAGGGCCTTATCGATTCGATATCGTGAACGGGAAAATGGACTATGTTCCCTTTGAAAAAGATATTGAAGACAGCAGGATCGTGATTATCGGCGAGGGGCTTGATGAAGAGAGGATACGGCGGAGGTTGGGGTAGCGAATAAGAGAGTGAACTTGCGCCGGTAACGGTCAAAGCATGTGACGACACGAAACTTGAGCAACAAGAAGGCGGGACAAAACAAAAAAGCACAGACGATGCTTAATCAAGGGAAACGCCTGTCATACTCTCTTGATATCCTTGTTAACAATGCGCCATATTCCATACGCGTTTGTTCATAATCAAGCCATTCGAAAGGGTAGGGCTCTACGTTCGAGGCTTTAAATTTTAAAAGCTGAAATTCATCGAATGCCGGTCGCGCTTTCTGCAATAACCTTCGCTCTGCCTCCGGCGCTTCTTGAGAAGGATGCTTATGTTTTTTTCCGTCTGTTTGAAATTCTCGCTCGCCCTCGTAAGAAGTGTATTGTTGGGCAAAATTTAGCCCCACGAAGGCGACACAGATCGGATTTCCTCCACTCTTTTTGAACTGCGTTACTTGGCGCTCAAGATCGCCGATAACCCTGTCAATTTGTTTAATCATGGCCTTGGCAAGTATCTTCGTTTCAGCACCGATCTCAATTGTTGCAACAGGCCCTCTTCCGACAAAAAACCCCTTCTCTGTAATTGCTATGGACGTTGGAACAATTTCACCAAAGGTGCCATCACCACGCCGCGCCTGCTTCCCAATCATAGTGTTTTTGAGGTTGACTACACGCTCGTGCTTATGCACGCGTTGCGTGAGCTTGGCTGATTTGTTTAGCACGACGAGGTCTTCGTATAACTGCATTGCCACCTGGTCGCCGAGGGTCGATTTGCGGTGAAAATACTGGACATTTTGAAAAAGTTCGCGAAAGGTTTTCAACAGCGCATACTCATCTTGTAAATACATTCATTGCCTTTCCACAATCACATCGTTATGAGTGGTGCAATAATTACGCGTTTGAGCGGCGGCAGTCGTTATTCGTTCCACGGCCATTTCCAGATATTTGGGTTCGATTTCATTACCAATGCTGTTTCTTCCCGTGGCTAATGCAGCCAGGCTCGTGCTCCCCGTCCCTAGGAATGGATCCAATACAGTGTCTCCTGCAAAGGAGAATAATCTGATGAGCCGTTCCGCGAGAGCTACCGGATAAGGAGCCGGGTGCCCTCGGCGGGTTGATACGCCCTTAATATCCGTCCAGGCGGACCGGAGCCAGTTCTGCATTTCTTCTTTTGTCAACATTGACAGAATTTTCTGCAACGGTGATGGAGAGCGATACTCAGTCCCTTTTCTAAAAAAGAGAATATATTCGATATCGTTCTTGACTATGGCACCAGGCTGATAGGGCTTCCCGTAGAAACCGGCGCCGTTTCCTTCCGCTTCCGTAACCCCGTTTGCAATTTTGAACCATAAAATGGGAGTGAGGCAGTCGAGACCAGTTTTCCTCATACGTACCTGTATATCGGCATGTAACGGCATGACATAGTGCCTGCCGTACCTGCGTCGTGAAACACAAACATCGCCGACAACGCAGCAAACCCTACCGCCGGGAGCGAGAACGCGCGCGCACTCGCTCCATACCTTGTCCAACTGGGTTAAAAATTCTTCATAGTCCTCAATGTCGCCTAACTGTGAGTCCCCCTTCTCATACTGCTTCAGAATCCAATAAGGAGGCGATGTTACAATCAGATGCACGCTGTCGTTTGGAATCCCAGACAAATTCCGAGCATCTCCCAATCGCACTACATGTCTAGATCTGTCGAACGGAGACGGCCAAGGGTTATGTCTATAATGATCGTTTACGCGAAGCAGTTGAGGGATTGCCCCCGGTTCGTTATCAGCGGAGGTAAGGGAGTGGTTTAGTAATTCGGTGTGCGGAAGGTCGTTTTGTCGTGTACCAATAGCTGTTTTTGGACCTTCGTGTATCTTGCTCATGGCATGCAACCCTCGTGTGGTCTTATCACGATCTATTCATAGTGCTTTTTTATCGGCGGAAATCAACACTATTGAACTACTATTATTACACAATTTACAACGTAAAGCACTATATCATACTGACTGAATAGTGTAAACAAGGAACGCTCATTCCCCGAATGGTGATTTAAGCAGCGGGAACTTATATAACGTTGTTGCTCACTATACTTTTCGCCTTACGCTATCTTCAGCTCTTTTCGAAGGTTCTCGACGACCCACTGCCGCACCAGGGTTCAGATAAGGGATTCCCTTCTTCGTGGCCACCTTCTTGATCGACAGGAGGTAGAGCGGATCGAGCTTGCTCGTAATGTTCCTTAATTTTCTTTTCCGCTTGCCCGAGAGGATGTTTTGCCTGAGCGCGTCATCAAGGCTTAGCGCGACCTCACCTTCCACGATTTCATTGAGAACGCCTCCGCAAAAATATCGCCCTGAGATCTTCTTCCATCTCTCCAGCTTCTGCGGAGACACAAAATCGTTGACGAACTGATTCGCCTCTTCAAGCCAGTTCAGTTTTGCTTCAGGTGTTGCATCCTTGAATCGTCTCAAGGCTTCCAGCTACGGACGAAAAGCAAAGGGCTTTTTTTGTGGCTCCCGATTCATGAGTTCTCGATCCTGCGTTGCCGACCATTGCGGACAGGTTTTGGCGATCATTGTGTAAATAGTAATAACAAAAATAAAAAAGGGAGCGGCAGCTGGACGATTTCTCCTTTCCTTAGGGACGCCTTTCTCCCGGAAAAGACGCTGACGCAAACCGTTCACCTGTCGCGCAGGAGTGTACAACAAATCAAGTTTGTCTCATTAATAAAAAATAAAACCAAATATTCCCTTGACATTGTCCATATACGATATTATCATATAAACATATTTTGATATGTGGAGGTCTGTGTGCTGAGTGATCTTTCCCGCTTTGTCGTCTATTCGCTTCTCAAGCTCACCCCGGATTCACGTCTTGCCCCGGCGCTGGAATTCTTTATCTACGATACCATCAAGATCTTTCTGCTGCTTGCCGTTATTATTTTCGCGGTTTCCATTGTCCGGAGCTACTTCCCGCCGGAGCGGACCAAACACATCCTGTCCCATAAACGGGAGTTTATCGGAAATATCCTCGCCGCGCTCCTCGGAATCGTCACGCCATTCTGCTCCTGTTCTGCGGTGCCGCTCTTTATCGGTTTTGTCGAGGCCGGAGTTCCGCTTGGCGTCACGTTCTCCTTCCTGATCTCTTCTCCCATGGTGAATGAAGTGGCCGTGGTGCTTCTCTGGGGCCTGTTCGGCTGGAAGATCGCCCTGATCTATATGGGAACGGGTCTTCTTGTGGCGATTGTTGCGGGGATGATCATCGGCAAGCTGAAGCTCGAAAAGTGGGTCGAAGAGTATGTGTATAAGATTCATTCCCTTGGCATTGCCCAGGAGCTTGCCAGGCAGAAGTTCAAGGAGCGGCTGATCTCGGCCCGCTGGAGCACCGCCGACATTTTGAAGCGGGTATGGCTCTATGTGCTCATCGCCATCGGCATCGGCGGGTTCATCCACGGCTATGTACCTGAAGACTTTCTGGTCCGGTATGCCGGACCGCGGAATCCCTTTGGGGTGCCGGTTGCCGTCGCACTCGGCGTGCCTCTTTATTCCAACGCAGCAGGGGTGATCCCGATCGTCTACGCGCTTATGGAAAAAGGCATGAGTATGGGGACCGTGCTCGCTTTTATGATGGCGGTTACGGCGCTCTCGCTTCCCGAGATGATCATTCTCCGGAAGGTGCTGAAAATACCGCTGCTGGCGGTCTTTGCCGGGATCATGACCATCACGATCATCGGCGTGGGCTATCTGTTTAACGCGATATTGTAGGAGGTGAAGCATGGACATCAAAGTATTGGGACCGGGCTGCGTCAACTGCCGGAAGATGGAAGAGATGACGAGAACCGCGGTAAAGGAGCTCGGCATAGAAGCGAAGGTCGAGAAAATCACGGACATCGGCGAGATCGCCAGGAACGGCATTTTATCGACGCCGGGACTGATCGTGAACAACAAGCTGAAGCACTCAGGCAAACCCCTGCCGACCATCGAAAAGATCAAAGAGATGATCAAGGCGGAAGCCTGAGCTGCGTGCGAAGGAATGACGGAGGTAAACACAGGTGAATGAGCTGGTTGCCATATTCAAGGCCCTTTCCGATGAGACACGTCTCCGGATCGTAAAACTTCTGGATAAAGGGGAGCTCTGCGTGTGCGATATCGTTGCCGCCCTCGACCTGGCACAGCCGAAAGTCTCGTTCCACCTGGGCGTGCTGAAGGATGCGGGACTTATCAAAGACAGGAAGCAAGGCCGGTGGATCCATTACCGCCTCGATGAGTCCGATCTGTTCAGGAGAATGCTGCTTCTTTCCGCCTGCGAGCGGATGCGGGACGGAGCGATCGCAGAGGACGGCAAGCGGCTCAGGGCTTTTCTGACAAGCAAAGAAGACGGCGACAAGATCGTT
>JAJXTW010000253.1 GCA_021783455.1 Nitrospirota bacterium
CGGACAGATCAGGAAATAAAATTTCGGATTGCGGATTTCGGATTGCGATATAAACTGCTCACGTAACAGCGGCTTTGCCCTGAAATCCGCAATCTACAATCCGCAATGGAAACCGGAGGTAGTTTGTCCCGAAAAATTGGCATCCTCGGTGGAACGTTTAATCCGATACACTACGGCCATCTTGCAGCGGCTGAAGAAGTCAGGGGCCGGTTGAAGCTGGACCGGGTGCTGTTCATTCCTTCCTTTCAACCTCCGCACAAGCGGGAAAATAACGTCCCCTCTGCTGCCTACCGGATGGAAATGGTCCGTCTTGCGACGGCAGACAATCAGTCTTTCGATCCCTCCGACATTGAGATTAAACGGGGCGGCAGATCGTATACGATCGACACCATCGAGGCGCTCCGGGGATCCTACCCGGGCATTGAGCTCTATTTTATAACCGGCCTTGATTCCTTTCTCGAAATCCAAACATGGAACCAGTGGGAACGGCTCTTGACCTTGTGCACTTTTGTCGTACTGTCCCGGCCGGGGTATCAATTTACCGATCTCTTGAAGATAGACTTTATGCTGCCGGCTCAGGACCAAGTGATGAAACTGGACCGTGGGGAGCTTGTCCATGTTGATTTCCGAGCCGGAGCATGGAACGTCTATCTTGAGCTGATACCGCTCTATGATATCTCATCGACCGATATCCGCACCAGGGTGAAGGAGGGGAGAAGTATCAAATATCTCTTGCCTGAAGCAGTTGAAACCTATATAATTAAACACAAATTGTATGCATAATTCATTGGAAGCAGCGCAGCTCTGCGCTTTGGCCGCGGACAGTAAAAAAGCCTTTGATATTTTGATCCTGGATCTCCGCAGGCTCACATACATTACCGATTATTTCGTCATCTGCTCGGCGAGCAACATAACGCAAGTCTCGGCCATAGCGGACGGTATCGGCCAAGCCCTGGCGCAGGCAGGGGTGCACCCTTCCCATGTTGAGGGAGGCTTGGAGGCGAGCTGGGTGCTTATGGACTACGGAGATGTCGTGGTCCATATCTTCGATCAGCAGACCAGGACCTATTACAGCCTGGAGAAGCTCTGGAGCGACGCCCCTCGAATACCCGTTGCAGCGGCGCAAAGGACTTTGCAGGGCATATCCTCGTGAAGCTGTCCATCCTCTGCATGGGGAAGACCAGGGAACGGTTCATCCAGGAAGGCATCGGCAAGTATACCCGGTACCTGAAACCCTACGTTGATATCGAGGTCAAAGAACTCAAGGAAGAAAAGATCTACGAGCTCAAGGACGCTCCGCTGGTCAGAAAAAAGGAAGCTGAGAGAATTTTCAAGGCCGTGCCCGAAGGAGCTTATTTTGTTGCCCTGGACGAGCGTGGACAGGAGTTTACTTCTCACGAATTCGCCGCATTGATCAATGGGCTGCTCGAATCGGGCGTCAGGGAGATTGCCTTTGTGATAGGCGGCGCCATGGGGCTGGACGAGAGCGTCCCGCGGAAGGCATCCAGGGTGATTGCGCTGTCCCGATGGACCGTGACCCATGAAATGGCGCGGCTGATGCTGCTTGAACAGCTCTACCGTGCGTTTACGATCATCAAGGGGAAGACGTACCACTATTAATTTGATCAACCGTCGTTCAATCCCGCGACTTGGAATCCCCCGGCTCCCGCCGGGGGTTCGCGCCGTAGGCCGCGGGAGGTCGCGTTATTCAAGGGTGCCTCCGGCTCCTACCGGAGGGGGCTCCACTCAGTTTGTACTGGTAAAACCATCGCAGTGTTCCGGGAAAGGACCGTGGATGAGATTCATCGTCACCTTGTTATTGTTAGCCCTGGTAATCATCGTCATGCTGCTGCGGGAATTCAACCCCGGCATGATCACCGTCAATCTTCTGCCGTCCAAATCCTACGAAATTTCAAAATTAACTTTTTTTCTCCTTACCCTTTCGATCGGCGCCGGCATTATTTTCTTTCTCTATCTCCTGCGCGATGTCAAGCGCTTCCTGCGCGGGCTTCGGGTGCAGCGCGAGCAGAAAAAACGGCTGAAGATCCAGGAACTCTACACCAAGGGCCTGAACTCGCTGCTCGCCAAACGGAATGCCGAAGCCATAACCTTTTTTCAGAAAGTGCTTGCGATCGACCCGAACCATGTGGACACGCTGCTGCGCATGGGGATCAGCCAGCTTCGCGAGAAGAACCCTCAGGAAGCCGTTCTGCTCCATCAGAAGGCCCTGGGCCTCGATCCCGATAATCAGGAAGTAATGTTCTCACTGGCCTCCGATTATGAAGAGGCCAAGCGCTTTGACGATGCTCTCGCGATGTACGCGAAGATCCTTTCGAACGACTCCTCCAATTTGACTGCGCTCATCAAAATGCGCGACCTGTATCAGCGGCTGAACCAGTGGGAGGAACTCTCAGAAACACAACGGAAACTCCTGGACAGCCCGCTTATGCCCCTGGAGCAGGAGGTCGAGCACCGGAGACTCGTGGGCTTCAGGTACGAAATGGGGCGTTCGATGCTCGAGGCCGGGGACCTGGAGCGCGCCAGGAAAATATTCCGCGGCGTGATCAAACTCGATAAGGACTTCGTCCCTGCGCTTCTCGGGCTGGGTGAAGTGTAC
Source organism: Nitrospirota bacterium (assembly GCA_021783455.1). GTDB lineage: Bacteria > Nitrospirota > UBA9217 > UBA9217 > UBA9217 > JAJYKN01. Next base: position 2,618 of record JAJXTW010000253.1, read on the forward strand.
CTTGAAGAAGGGAAAGTCGCCGATGCCGCCGAATTGTGGGAGAAAGCCTACAAAATGACCTCGTCGATCATGATGCTCCTTCGTCTGGAGGACTTGTACCTGAAACAGGGAGAACCGGGTAAGGCGATCGAAATCTATACGCAGGCGGTCCACTGGACCCCCCAGAACATCTCTCTCAAGTTTTTTTTGGGCAAGCTCTATTACCGACTTGAAATGATAGATGAGGCCTTTGACATCCTCTCCACTGTTGACTGGGGAGACAAAGACTTTCCCGATGTGCACAAACTACTTGGGAACATTTATCTGCGCCGCGGTTCCCTCGGCCTTGCCGCTTCGGAATTCAAAAAAGCCCTCGGTTTCAAGAAGCAGATCATCATTCCCTATACTTGCTCAAACTGCGAACTCCGGACCACGGACTGGTCGGGCCGTTGTCCGAACTGCGGCAAGTGGAATACCTTCGGGGTCAACCTCGAAAAAACCTGCTAACGAATACCTGCAGCCGGAAGCCAAACGTCGGAAGTCGGAACGCCGTAAAATTGTGTTCTGATTCCTGAAATCTGTCTCCTGGCTCCCTCTGAAGGAGCTGTTTGATGGCGAATAAACCGGTAGTACTGCTTGTCCTGGACGGCTGGGGCATCGGCAAAAACAATGAGGCAAATGCAATAGCCCGTGCAAAGGCGCCGGTATATCGAAGCCTCCTCGCCGAATACCCGCACGCGGAACTCCTGGCGTCGGGCGAGGCAGTCGGCCTGCCGGATGGGCAGATGGGCAATTCCGAGGTAGGTCATCTTAACTTGGGCGCGGGAAGAGTCGTGTATCAGGATTCGACGAGGATCAGCAAGGCGATCCGCGACAAGGAATTTTTCCAAAACCCCGTGCTTCTTTCAGCCATGCAGACGGCCAGGGAAAAGGGAACCGCCCTCCATTTCATGGGGCTTTTGTCTGACGGCGGCGTCCACAGCCGCATGGACCACATTTTCGCATTCTTCGACATGGCGAAAGCGCAGAAAGTCACGGACGTTTTCTTCCACGCTTTTCTCGACGGCCGCGATACGCCGCCGTCGAGCGCCATTCAATACGTTCGGCAGCTTGAGGATCATTTCGCCAGGATCGGCGTCGGCAAGATCGCTACGGTATCCGGCCGCTACTACGCCATGGACCGCGATAAGCGGTGGGAACGGGTCCAAAAAGCCTATGAAGCTATTGTCGCGGGAGAAGGCATCCGTAAATTTTCCGCTGTTGAGGCAATACAACAGAGCTATGAACACGAACGGACCGATGAATTCATGCTTCCTGCGCTGATTGTCGACCAGAAGACCGGCAGGCAGATTGCCCCGGTCCGGAGGGGAGATAGGGTCGTGCTCTGTAACCTCATCTCTGATCACGCGAGGGTGATCATGCCTGCCACGTAGGACCCCTACGTCA
>JAJXTW010000254.1 GCA_021783455.1 Nitrospirota bacterium
CTTCACCAGGGCGAGTGTTTTCCGCGGATCGACGTTTCCTGAAACGATAAGGATGGCGTTATTCGGCGCATACCAGGTGTCGTAGAACTGCTTCAGCATTGCGCCCGTCGTCTTGTCGAACGAGGGCCGCGTGCCGAGCGCGTCGTGGGCGTACGGCGTCCCGCTGAATAGTTCGGCCAGCAGCCGGCTGGAGAACACGTATTCCGGGTTCGAAAGGTCCTGCGCCACCTCCTGCTCGATCGCGCCCCGCTCCTGCTCCCAGAGTTCCTGCGTGTCGAGCACGCCCCGCATGCGGTCCGCCTCGATGTGCAGAGCGACATCGAGATCGTCCGCGGGCACGGTCAGGAAATACTGGGTCACCGTCTGCTGCGTATCGGCGTTGAAGTCGCCTCCCATCAGGGCCATGATGTGCGAAAGCTGGGCTGCGGACAGGCCGGGGCTGCCGCGGAACATCATGTGTTCCTGCGCATGGGCCATGCCGGGAAAGCCTTCCGGGGCTTCGTTGGACCCGACGAGATAATTCACCTCGGTCGTGACGACGGGGGCAAGGGTGTTTTTGACGATCACCACCCGCAGGCCGTTCGCGAGCGTTGCGCGCACCACGTCGCCGTTCGCGGCATGCGCCGGAGGGACAACGGCGGACGTGAACAGGGCAAGGACAAGGATGAGGGCGGCGGTCTTACGGATTTTCATGATGATCTCCTGGAGGAATGCGAAGTATTTTCGCGGGAATAAATTTCTCTCTAATTTTAGCTCGATTGAACCGGATGTCAACAGTGGAGAAAAAACGCGGACGACGTCCTGATAAGCAGGGGATGAAACCGTATGCATTTATTTCGGGAGGAGAAAAATCCGGGCAGCTTTGATGACCGGTTCTCCTTTCTTCGTGGTTATGACACGGCCCTGCACGAGGACGCGCTCACCCTTGGGCTGAGCAGGGGAAAGAGAGTTTGGGATCCGTCCGGTAATATAGATGCACCCTGTTTCATCCTCCAGTGTCCAGTCGCTGCGGGTGATGAACGGCGATGCGCATGTGCCTGTCCAGCCGCGGAACACGCCTTCCAACACGACTTCTTTTTCGGCGAAAAGAGCTGGATTTTCCTGGATTGCCTTGATTGATACACGACTGTCTGGACCCGCGGGTCGCGTGGCAGGAGCAGCGCCTTTACTTTGTTCCACCGGCTGCTTCGCACCCATTGCGAACAGCGGCGCGGCCGGCATGATGACGAGCATCATCACAGCAGTTGCCTGAATGATGCTTGAGGCAAGACATTGAGCGACGTTTTCAATAAAGTCACTTATGTTCGCTCCGGCCCCCTCCTTCACAGGGAGAGGGCCGGAAGGCGGTGATGTGATCATATTGTTCTTCAAAACCCGATTACCTCATGTTCCGAGTTCTCACTTCCCCGACCCGAAGAGCAGTCGAGCCCCTTTTTTATAACGAAGGATATACTGGCTACTCTTGTCGACCGCCGGCGGATTGCTCCCCAGGGGGAACGAAGAAGTTAATGCTTTCGTGATCGAGAAAGGAACCCACCAGTCGGAGTAGTTATTCAGGTCTGCCACGGTCGTAAGGGTCTGTCCCTGCCAGGGAGTCGAAAGATTCAGCATTATCGGGGAAGGATATTGCAAGGTCACTCCGAGGCCTGCGGTGTTCGCTTCATGCCAGTTACTGTCTCCCAAATTTGCAGGATCATACATGTAGAGACGCGCGAGGGCCGTCGTGCAGGTGGGTCCGCTGGCATATTCGTTGACTAAGAAGTAGTAGTCCCCTGCCAGTACCTGGTCGTTGGCAAGATAATATTCCTCCGACTTGCCGGAAACGCTGGAATCTTGCGAGAAGAATCCATTGGGGCTTGTCTGTCCCATATAGGGAGCATGCAGGCTGCCGTGACCGGTCGTAGCAAAATCGACAGCAGGCTCCCATACATAGAGGTCAAGATCGGCATCGCAAGCCTGACCGCTCACGTAATTGGTCCAGGTAATCTTGATGCCGAAGTTGCCCGGTTTGTAGATAGCTGTACCTCCGCCGGAGCCGGCCAGAAGGTAATTGATATATGATCCCCACGTGCCGCTTGCCGACGTTCGTGCTGTAAGATTGCACTTGAGTTGACTATACTGGGCAAGCTCCGTTGAATTGGTTTCATTCGCCTGAGGTATGTAGATCGCCAGACCATGGGAGTTCGCCACAGTACTTGTTGTGGTTTTACTGTCGATCACAACACTTCCCATAAGGGCCATGATATCTCCGCTCAGCGCTTTTGCCGTTCCCGAGGTCCCGGAGGAAAGATTTGTGTTCAGGCTCTTGCAAAATTCATAGAGATCATGGTTCGCGGTATATTCATAATTCTGGGTATTATTCTGTGCGTATTGTATTGCTGCCGTTGCAGTGGCATCGTTCGTCAGCGCCTTGGCGAGTGCGACGACCTTAGCGTCCAGCGCGTCGATCTGCGACATGTCGATGGCTGATTTTGTGGTGCCTTCCCGCGTGTCGGGAATGTAAAAGGCATTGTATTTGTCGACGATCGTGGTCGCGAGCGAGCGGCCGGTCATCGAGGGAGTTGCGGCAAGCGTGCCCAGGATCGTATCGTAGGGGTCTCCGGTTCCCGGCTCGGTCTGCTCGGAGAGGACCATGTAGTCGGTCAAGCCCCGGAACTCATAGGCGACTTCATACATTGCCATGAGGCAGGCGTCGAAATTGATTACATCGAAATGAACACCGGAATTCGCGACGCCTTTTGCCAGATCGGGAAGACTCATAAAGTTACCGCTCGTGTCATCCAGGACCGCGCCTTTCAACGGGCTCCGCAGCTTGTTCGTTTTCCAGCCGCCGCCGTGGTCCCAGATAACCAGGGCATAGTGCTGTGCCGGATAGTTCGTTTTGGCCCAATTGATGAAATCCGTCAAGGCTGCGGGCGTCGCCATATCGACATATCCGATGCCCGTGCCTGCATTCAGATTCACGGCGTTCGGATTGCCGTCGTTTTCCACGTAGATGCGGCCGGCAACTGCCTGCGTGATGCCTGATGCAGCCGAGTATTGCGGGCTGAATTCCGCCTGCACGACGATTGCCATGGCGCCGGAAGACCCGACTTTTTCCATGTCATTCAGGTTGTAAAGGCCCGCATCGGACAAGTTGTTGTTCGCGCCCATATAAACCATATAGGTCCACTGGCGCGGACCTGAATTGGCTGCCGGTGAAGAAGAACCGCCTCCGCCGCCGCAGGACAACGTGCCGACAGAAACGATCAGCATCCCGATGATCAGCAGATACAATTTCATTTTTTTCATCCCGCCCTCCTCCTATACAATTATGCATCACCTTGGCTTGATTTTATACTCGACGATTGATCTGGTCAAGGGAAGAAATGGGGTATTTTTAGGGTAGAAAGAAAGTCGGTCTAATTCTCTTCCGCTAGTTCCGTCCTCACGAGCGCCAGGATCGCCGAATGGGGGGACGATGAGGTATTTTTTTTCCTCGAACTCGATCTCATGGCGGAATCCTTCAGGAAGATGGGATATCGCCGGTCTTTAAGACAAAACAGTCAAGGCACCGCTTCCCGTCGGGAAGTCCGCCTTCTTCACGCCGCTTTCTGTCCCGACTGCTCCGACTGCGCGGTATAGCTGCTGAAATCCTGTGCGATGTTTCTGACGAACAGGTCGCGCCGTTTCCTATAGGAAAGGGCCTTGATCTCGGCATACAGCCGGTAATCGATAAAAAAATAAAGCTCGAAGCTGCTCACGGCGATTGCGGACAGAACAAAAACGGTCTTCAGCCTCAGCAATTCCTGATGGACCGGGAAATCCACGCTGAAAAGCAGGATGACGGCCAGGATCAGAAGTGCGAGGATCAAATTGAAAACCGTGAAAAACCTGCGCTCAAGCTCCTTAAATTCGATCGACTCAATATAATCGAACATCCTGCCCGCCTTATCCTGAAACGTTTCCCAGTCGCTTTTCTGCGCGTAATAGATCAGGGTCTTCCGGTAATTGTCCACCTCTTGATTTAATTCCTCGGCAAGCTCCTTTTTCATGCCC
>JAJXTW010000255.1 GCA_021783455.1 Nitrospirota bacterium
GGTCACGGTTTTCCCTTTAGCAAACTGGGGTCGGAGTTCATGCCGCCATTGTACGAGGGGACGCTCCTGTTCATGCCGTCATCGGTGCCCGGCGCCTCCATTACGACCATGAGCGAGGTGCTCCAGACCGAAGACAGGATCATCAAAGAATTTCCCGAGGTGGAGCGCGTCTTCGGCAAGGCAGGCAGGGCCGAGACATCGACCGATCCGGCGCCGCTCGAGATGATCGAGACCAATGTGACTTTAAAGCCCATGAGCCAGTGGCGGCCGCAGTACAAGAAATGGGAGGACCTTCGAGATGACATGGACAATGCCCTTGCCATGCCCGGCATTGCAAATTCTTGGACCATGCCGATCATCGGCAGGATTGACATGCTCGCGACGGGCATCCGGACCCCCCTGGGCATCAAGATCTTCGGCCCCCGTCTTGACGGGATCGAGCGTATCGGCCTCGATCTGGAACAAGCTCTTCGCACCGTCCCCGGTACGCGCAGCGTTTACGCCGAGCGGGCCAATACGGGCTACTTTCTCGACTTCGACATCAACCGCGACGAAATCAGCAGATACGGCCTCACCATCGAGGACGTGCAGGAAGTGATCGAGTCCGCCATCGGCGGCATGGACCTGACCACGACGGTCGAGGGCCGGGAGCGGTATCCTGTGAACATCCGCTACGGCCGGGAACTCAGGAACGATATGGAGAAGCTTAAACGGGTGCTGGTGCCGACCATGGGCGGCGCCCAGGTCCCGTTGGGCCAGCTTGCGGACATCAAGGTGACGCGCGGCCCGGGCATGGTCCAGAGCGAGGGAGGAAAACTGACTGCCGCGGTGACGCTCAGCATTGAAGGGAGCGATTACGGCAGCTACGTGGCGAAGGCCGGCAAGGCGATTGCCGGGAAAGTGAAGATCCCTGCGGGATACACGATCCAGTGGAGCGGACAGTACGAGTACATGGAGAATGTCAAAGCAAAACTCTTCTACGTGATTCCGCTCACGCTCCTGATCATCATCGTATTGATCTATCTCAACACGGAATCATTCACCAAGACCATGATCGTGCTGCTTGCGGTGCCTTTCTCGCTCGTGGGCACGGTCTGGTTTCTCTATTTCCTGGGCTACCACATGAGCACGGCGGTCTGGGTCGGCGTGATCGCCCTTGCGGGCCTCGACGCGGAAACGGGCATCGTGATGCTGCTCTACCTTGACCTCTCTTACAACCGCTGGCATCAGGAAGGAAGGATCAATTCTCTGCGGGATATTGAGGACTCGGTTATGGAAGGAGCGGTCAAGAGGATCAGGCCCAAGATCATGACGGTTTCGGTTATCCTTGCGGGCCTGGTGCCGATCATGTTCTCCTCGGGCACCGGCGCGGACGTGATGAAGCGCATTGCAGCCCCCATGATCGGCGGCGTGGTGACCTCGACGATCCTTGAGCTCATTATTTATCCGGCAATTTACGTTATCTGGAAGGAAAGGGTGTTGAGAAGGCAGTAGGCAGTAGGCAGAAGAAAAGATCCCTTCCATGGTTGATTTCTGGATTCGGGATCCCGTACGGTCTTAGTTATGTCGTCGTTATTTCGTCTTCGGTCCCCGCGCAGCGTCGAAACGTTTCAAGTAGTCATCGCAAACCCGCTGCGGGTCGCAGCCCAAGACCTTTGCATACAGCTGGAGGAAGCCCCGCGTATAAGCGCGTACCGGAAGTTTCTGAAAATTTTCCTCTTCGATCAATTCAAGATAGCGAATACCCACCTTGGATGTGTCAGCGACATTTCGCAAGCTTAAGCCACGCTGCTCCCGCAGCATCTTGATGGCGGCGCCTGAAAATTCTGCGATGAATTGCGACACCGGGGCGGCTTCTTCCTGGGGCTTCGAAGGCTCTTCAACAGGAGAGGGACGCGCTTCCGCTTCATTCAGGGAGCGTTTGTCCAAAGGCAGGGAGAGCGCCGGCTGGTCTTGCTTGCGGTCGTAGTTCGACGGCGCAGGCAACGGTTCCGGAAGGTCGTTTTGGAGCCTCAACACCGCATCATATCTTTTTCGGTTGTCTTCGTATACGAGGGTGCGGTAGGCGTCCTCGATTCGCTGGTGGATGGCTGCGGTCTCTTCGGAGCTGAACAGCGAGTAGAGTGCGACGGAGTTCGGTTCATACACCCTCCGGATCCGTTCATAAGCCCTGTGTATCTCCTGCGAGCTCGCTGTCGGACTGATTTCCAGTAATTCGTAATAATTCAGATCTTCTATTTTTTTCATCATGGTGACGCTCTTTCTTCAAACCGGACGAACCGGAAAGCTGGACAGCCTGAAAGCTTGCAATCGTTAATACAGCATGCTGGCCGTGAGCTGCTCTTTCCGCAGCAGGTTGTGGACGATGCGTTCGATGCACCGGGACGGACGCGAGTAGGGGTATTCTATGGCCAACGGCCGCTTGCTCCGGATCGATTGCCAGACGCAGTCGTCGTATTCCACGTAGCCCAGGTACTCCACGTTGATCCCAAAATATTTCTGGCAGGCGCTCTTCATCGAGAACCCGATCTGGATGTCGTTCTTGGTTCGCACCTGGTTCACAATCAGTTTGGGCCTGAACTTGAGCACCTCCAGTTCGAGGACCTCTCCTACTTCCCGCTCCATCTGTTTTACCCGCTCGATGAGGTCATAGGGCGTGCGGATGCCCATGGTGTTCTTCTGGTCCATGGCCGCGTCGATCAAGTCCTTGATGTTCTGGTTTGCCACGACCTTCTTGAACCTGCGGTAAAAGGCGCTCTTGATGAACCGGTAGGCGTTTTCTATGGCCGTTGGTTCGGGCAATACCACGAGGATGCCGTGGTCCGAGAAGAGAAAAAAATCCAGGATGTTGAACGACGTGCCCGCGCCGAGGTCGAGCAGGATGTAGTCCGCGTCCAGGGTTTCGAGGTGGCGGAGGAGCCGGGTCTTTTGGGCGAAGTTGGGATTGGCCGCATCGAGGAAGTCCTGCGCACCGCTGATGAGGCTTAAGTTCGGAATGCTGGTCTTGATGATCACGTCCTGGATGTTTTCCGCGCGCCGGTTCAAAAAATCCGAAAGCGTCATTTCCGGGACGCCGATGCCGAGCGTGGTATGGAGATTAGCGCCGCCCAGGTCCGCGTCCACGAGCAGGACCTTTTTCTTCAAGCGCGCAAGGTGGATGCCGATATTGCCGGTGATCAGGCTTTTCCCGATTCCGCCCTTGCCGCCGCCGATGGCCCAGATCTCTTTCTTACGCAGAGCATCCTGGATTTCAATCATTCCGCAATGTTCTCCTCGGTCGCACCACCCGCAGTCGCCGATTCCGACGCGTGGTCCTTTACCCCGGCTGCCGAGGCTTCGGCCGTGCCGGTTGTTTCAACGGGCACGGTGTCCTCCGAGGACAGTTCCTCGTCGAGCGTATCGTCCGCGTCTTCGACAACAGGGACTTCTTCCATGACCTCTTCGCCCGCTTCGAGCTCCTGGAACTCCTTGAGCGTCGGCAGGGCCGAAAGGTCCTTCAAACCGAAGTACTGGAGAAACTCGGTGGTCGTGCCGTACATCATGGGCTTGCCCGGCACGTCTTTTTTGCCCACAATCTTGACGAGCCGGCGCTCCATGAGGTTGCGCATGATGCCGCCGATATTCACGCCGCGCAGGGTTTCCACCTCGGTGCGGGTGATCGGCTGCTTATACGCCACGATGGCCAGCGTCTCGAGCGCAGGCCTCGATAATTTCGACGAGACTTTGACGGCCTTGAACTTCCGTATCCAGACAGCGTTCTCCGGACGAGTCGCAAACTGGTAGCCGCCGGCCACTTCCGCCAGCAGAATGCCCGCGTTCCGCCCGTCATATTCCTGTTTGAGCGCCTGGAGCTGCACCTCGATCTGTTCTTGCGTCACCTCTTCAAAGATGCCCTTGAGCCTGTCCACGGACAGGGGATTCCCTGAAACGTAAAGGAGTGATTCTATTGCCGCTTTCAGTTGATGATCTTCCAAGTTTTGCTCCTCAAA
>JAJXTW010000256.1 GCA_021783455.1 Nitrospirota bacterium
TTTCGGAGGGGTGGATGGGAAAGTCGCAGGTCAATCTCCAGGACATTTTCTTGAACCAGATGCGGAAGGAAAAGATTCCCGTGACAATGTACCTGGTCAACGGTGCGCGGCTTACCGGGACGATCAAGGGGTTCGATAATTTTGTCATCCTGTTAAAGCAGGACAACCAGCAGCTTGTGTATAAGCATGCTATTTCCACCATCATCCCGGAAAAACCCGTCGAGCTGCTGGAGCATGCCGAGATGAAAAAGGAATCCGAGCAGGGCGTGACGCAGGCCTGAATCGATGCCGAAGCTCGAAATGCGGAATTAAGAATGTAAGCAGAACCAGGTCCTCTGTACCTCTTCACTATTCGTGAATCTGTGTTTCTTCCATGAAAATCATTGATGTATTTTTTAAAGGGATTGTTCAGAATGGCGAAGCGAAGTGCAAAGTCGGAAAAGATCAAAATCGGCGTCATCGGCGGGAGCGGGCTCTATGAGATGGAAGGGCTGACGCAGATCAAAACAGTCAGGATAACAACTCCCTTCGGCAAACCATCTGACGACTTTATCATCGGCACGCTCCACGGCAAACGCGTGGCATTCCTTCCCCGGCACGGACGCGGCCACCGCATTCTCCCCACGGACATCAACTATCGCGCGAACATGTATGGCATGAAGAAGCTTGGTGTGGAACGGATCATCTCCGTAAGCGCCGTGGGCAGCATGAAGGAAGAGATCAAGCCCGGCGATATCGTCATCCCGGACCAGTTTTACGATCACACCAAGCACCGGCGGAGCACCTTTTTCGGCAACGGTGTCGTTGCCCATGTGGGGATGGCCGATCCCGTGTGCTCCGACCTCGGCACCACGCTGACCGAGGCAGGCGTGACAATCGGGGCGACCGTGCACCGCGGTGGCACGTATCTCTGTATGGAAGGGCCGCAGTTTTCAACGCGCGCCGAATCGCTCGCGTACCGCCAGTGGAACGTGGAAGTCATCGGCATGACGAATGCCACCGAGGCCAAACTGGCCAGGGAAGCGGAAATTTGCTACAGCACCATCGCTCTTGCCACGGACTACGATTGCTGGCATCACAGCGAAGAGGCTGTTACCGTCGAGGCCGTGCTGGCGGTGATGAAGCACAACATCGAAACGTCGAAGGCCATGATCCGTGAAGCGGTGCGGGCGCTGCCGGCAGCGCGGACCTGTTCCTGCGGGGACGCCCTCCGGAACACGATCATGACCCCGGAAAAATTGATCCCCGCGAAGACGAAGAAGGATTTGGCGCCGATCATCGGGAAGTATCTGAAGGATTGACAAGATTTTTTAACCACAGATGAACACGGTTAAAGGCGGGAAGCGTTTAAATTTTTTTTGTAGTTATCCGTGTCCATCCGTGGTTACATAATTTTTTTATTGTGGAGGTTCTTTCGTGAGTTTGCTCGTTGTCGGTACGGTTGCCCTGGATTCAGTCAAGACTCCTTTCGGAAATGTTGATAATGCTCTTGGCGGTTCCGCGACGTATTTTTCCACCTCAGCCAGTTACTTCACCGACGTCCGGCTCGTAGCCGTGATCGGTGAGGATTTTCCCAAGGAACATATTCAATTCCTCAAAAGCAGAAAAGTGGACACCCGCGGTCTTGAGGTGCAGAAGGGCGAGACCTTTCGCTGGAAGGGTGAGTACGGATTCGATTTGAATGAAGCGCATACGCTCGCCACGGACCTGAACGTACTGGCGACCTTCAAGCCGAACATCGTTGACGACTATAAAGGGTCCGACGTCGTGTTCCTCGCGAACGTGGATCCCGAGATCCAGCTCGACGTTCTCAAACAGGTCAGGAAGCCGAAACTCGTGGCGTGCGATACGATGAACTACTGGATTTCGAGCAAGCCGGAGCAGCTCAAGCGCACGCTCCGGGAAGTTGACCTGCTCACCATCAACGAGGCGGAGATCCGGCAGCTTGCCGGTGAGGCGAGCCTGGTGAAGGCGGCAAAGAGCGTTCAGGCCATGGGGCCGAAGACGATCGTGGTCAAACAGGGCAGCTACGGTGCGCTCATGTTTCATGGCCACAGTGTGTTCAGCGCTCCGGCTTATCCGCTCGAAACGGTATTTGATCCCACCGGAGCCGGCGATACTTTTGCGGGGGGCTTCATAGGATATCTCGCGAACACAATGAATTTTACTGAAAACAGCATGCGGAAGGCCGTGATCTTCGGTAGTGTCATGGCCTCGCTCAACGTGGAGGCTTTCAGCCTCGACCGGCTCCGCAGCCTGGACTACAAGGAGATCGAAGACAGATACCGCGAGTTTAAAAAACTTACGCACTTCGAAGACATATGACCACGAACGTTCAAAGTTCTCGGCTCAACGTTCGCGTGAAGCGGCAGGACCATTTTAAATAGTCGGATATTGAATAGGGAATGCAGGTGATCGCCATGTTCACCATCGACCTCTCCATAAAGGACCTCAAAGCCAGGGAACGGAACATGATTAAAACGTTCTTTTCCATGAATAATCACCAGGTGGCAACGCCTGAAATGATGCTTGAGGAAGCGCGCAGTTATATAATATTTTTCCGGGAAAGCAGCGGAAAAATATCAGCCTACATCGGCATACATCTTCTTGTGACGGGGAGGAGGATGTTTTATTCGCATTCTTCCAATCCCTTCTCTGAACAGGAAATAGGCTCCGTAGAGGAAGAAGCGCGCAATTTTGCCGAAGGTCTCGGCGCAATGATCGACGAGGTGGACTTCACGAAGATGGACCACCAGGAAAAGATGCGCTGGATTGACACCCAGGACATTTTTACGTCGCCCCTTGCGAAGCCCGAGGCGCCCGCTGCGGTACCACCCCCAATGCCTGCGCCGCAGGAACCGGTCCCGACGCAGCAGGCGGCGCCTCCTCCTCCACAACCGCCGGCGATGCCCGAGGCACAACAGGCCCAACAGGCCCCTCCGCACGTGCCGCCCGCGCAGCCGATTCCACCGGCCCAAAATATTCAGCAGCCCGTTCCCGCAGTGCCGCAGCAGCCCGCACCGGCGCCACCGCCCGTGCAAGAGGCCGCGCCTGTGATTCCGGAGCCGGCGGAGAAGGCTCCCGAGCCCCCGGCAAAAGCGCGAAGGCAGAAAGCCCCAAAGAAAAAGGATGAGGAAGAGATCCAGGAAGAACGCGAGGCGGTTGCGCCGCTTTCATCAGCGGAGAGAGCGCGGCTCGAGATTCTGCAGTCTGCAATTAAGGCGGGGATCGTGAAACCGCCGAAACCGGCAATGAAAAAAGATATACAGTCCGCAACAGGCGTTGTCAGCCGGGACCGAGAGGCGCTTGCCCGGCTTCTTACATCGTTTTAAAAAGAGGTGTACTGCAATGAAGAGAGTGGTATTGATGGTTTTTCTGGCCCTTACGGGATGCGTGACAGCCGGTCCTCCGGTGGACAAGGCGAAGATGGCTGAAGGATATTACACGAAGGGGCTGGCTTATCTTGAGGAGAAGAACCTCGAACTCGCATCGGTCGAATTCAACCGATCTATTCAAACGGACAGTTCCTACAAACGGTCCTATTACGGTCTGGGAATCATCAGCGATTACCAGGGTAATCTGGACAATGCCCGGAAATATTATGAAAAAGCCATAGATCAGGATGAAAATTTTTCTGAAGCCTACAATGCGCTGGGCGTTGTATACTTCAAACAACAAAAATGGAAAGAAGCGATCAAGGCCTTTAACAAAGCGCTCGCCAACAAGCTCTACACAACCCCCCATATTCCTTACATCAATCTGGGTGATCTGTACATGGTGCAGAAAGACTATCCGAAAGCCATCGAAGCCTATCGCCAGTCCCTCCAGTTCGTCAATCTGGAGCTGACGGTCCAGAAGCTCGGAACGGCGTTCTTTGAAGCGGGCCGGGTCAAGGAGGCAATCAGTGAATTCCAGGAAGGGGTGGGGATGTCGCCGCAGAACGCATCAATGCGATTCAGCCTGGCCGTAGCGCTCTTAAAGGACGG
>JAJXTW010000257.1 GCA_021783455.1 Nitrospirota bacterium
AAAAAACATTGAAGGCCATCTTATCCGAAGCGTTCAGCGAACTGCCACCGTATACGCATAACCTCAATCGACTTCTGGAACTCGGCGGCATTGCATTGCCGGAAGAGATGCAATCGTTTGTGAGCGCTATAAACCTGCAAAGTGTTCCGACCCGCTATCCCGAGGACTTTACGAGACTGTCAAAAGAGCTTAACAGGAAAACTGCCGCTGAATATATGCGGCAAACAAAGAGGATCATCCAATGGTTAAAGAAAAATATACCGAATCTGAAATCAAAAAAATCATAAATAGCCTTGCAAAAACTCTGACGGCGAATCATATCGCGGTGGACAAAATTATTCTTTACGGTTCCTACGCGAAAGGAATTCCACGGCCATTTTCCGATATCGATATTGCCGTCATATCTCCCGATTTTAAAGGCAAGAAAATATTTGAGATACAGGCAATACTTGCCCGTTTGCTTTCGCAATATCTGTCTGTCGCCGAAATGATTGGTTACTCTTCTGATGAATTCCGTACCGCGTCACCAGAGACCTTTATCGGTGAGATCAAGCGGACAGGCAAGATCCTCTACGCTGCATGATGTCCCTATCTTAAATTGAATCCTGCTTGTCTCAAATCTCACACACAGAAGACACAATAACCTTGAAGATAGTTCCAACCAGCCGGTCCACAGCATCGCGCCAGAGGGCGGCGCATGACCGCTGCGATGGCCCGCGCTTCGCGCGGCCCATCACCTCAGAAACTTATTTTACTTTGGAAAAAAAAATAATCTATCCCTTCACGCATGCGATCGGTTTCACGCGGACGACTTTCTTCGCAAGACCAGCCTGGTGAGCCGATTCCACGACCTCGGAGACATCTTTGTAGGATTCCGGCGCTTCCTCGGCTATGCCGGAATAAGAATGGCCGCGGATCATCACGCCCTGCGCTTCGAGTAATCTGATGACGTCCCGTCCCTGCCAAGTTCGTTTTGCCTGAGTTCGCGACATAGCCCTGCCTGCGCCGTGACAGGCCGAGCCGAAGGCGGTCTTCATCCCCTCCTCTGTTCCAACGAGGATATAGGACGATGTCCCCATGGTCCCGCCGATCAGTACGGGCTGGCCGATATGCCGGTACTCCTGAGGAAGATCTATCTGGCCCGGACCGAAGGCCCGGGTAGCTCCTTTGCGGTGAACATACACTCTTTTCTTCCTGCCGTCGATCGTGTGCGTCTCCACTTTGCAGGTGTTGTGGCTGATGTCGTAGAGCATCTTGATATGCCCTTCGGGAAAGATGTCCGTAAATATTTCCCTCACCAGATGGGTGATGATCTGGCGGTTCGCAAGCGCGCAGTTGATGCCGGCGCTCATAGCGCCGAAGTACTTCTTGCCTTCCGGCGACTCGATGGGCGCCGAGGCGAGTTCCCGGTCCTTGATGGGGAGGTTGAACCGCTGCGCTGCAGTGGCAAGACTCTTTAAATAGTCCGTCCCGACCTGGTGGCCCAGTCCGCGCGAGCCGCAGTGCACCGTGATGACGACGTCATCCTTCCGTAAACCCATGGCCAGGGCCGCCGGTTCATCGTAGACCTCGGAGACCACCTGCACTTCGAGATAATGGTTCCCGCTTCCGAGCGTGCCCATCTCGCGGTACTGCCGTTTCTTTGCCGTATCCGAAACATGCTCCGGCTCTGCGCCGCTTACGCGTCCCTGCTCCTCGATATAGTCGAGGTCTTCCTTGAGGCCGAAGCCCTTCTTGATTGCCCAGACGGCGCCGCCCAGAAGCATTTCATCGATCTGGCCCGGAGAAAGCTTGATCAGCCCTTCTGACCCCACTCCCGCGGGCACACGGTTGAAAAACTGGTCCACGAGCGTCTTGAGGCGGGGCATGACCTCGTCACGACTCATGCCCGTCTTCATCGTCCGGACCCCGCACGAGATGTCGAAGCCCACTCCTCCCATGGAAATGATTCCGCCTTCATCGGGATCGAAGGCAGCAACGCCGCCGATGGGGAACCCATAGCCCCAGTGTGCATCGGGCATGGCGATCGAGGCGATCTGGATCCCCGGCAGCATGGCCACGTTCGTCACCTGCTCGCGCACCTTCTCATCCATTTCCTGGATGAGTTTCTCGCTCGCAAATATCCTGCCGGGGACCTTCATCTCGCCGTGCTGAGGAATTTCCCAGAGATAGTCATTTATCTTATGAAGAGATTTGGGGTCCATTGCTCGGTCCTCGACGGTCACTCACCGCAAGTTCCTCATACATCCACCACGCACTGTGCCACGTATCGGTCGCCGCTTTTGCCCACTTTCAGCATATGGTACGTGGCGCCTTTCACTTCCACATTCGGTTCATGACGGATTCGGTCCAGCCTTTCGCCCCATGCCCTGGCCGTCAGCGAGGTCCCCTCGATCCTCACTTCGAACCTGGAGAAGACCATCCGCTCGATGTCCGACAACGACAACAGGGCGTTCAACCATTCCACGAGAAGCAGCTCTTCATCAGGCGCTGATAGGTTGATCTCCTTCTGCTCCAGCGGTTTTATTGCTTCGATCCTGACCATGACGGAATACATCGCCCGGGCCGCGTTCTCGAACGCTTCTCCGATATTGCCGCCGAACCCGCGTATACCGATGTCGGCCTCGTGGTCGAACGTTTCGTAGTTCATCCGATCTCCTGACTCTGAACTTTGAATCCTGAACTACGAACTTTTTTATTTATCCCCACACACCATCGATCTTCGTCCCGCACAGGCCACACCTGCCGTCCATCACTCTGTTTTCCTGCACCATGAATCCTACCCGCTTAATAATCGTCTTTTTACAGCCGGGGCATATGGTGTCCTCGCCCTGTCCAGGGACATTCCCCTCATAGACATACAAAAGGCCTGCATCAAGACCGATTTTGCGCGCGCGTTTAAGCGTGTCCTGCGGTGTAATGGGCTTGTCCATAAGCTTGTACGTGGGATGAAACCGGGACACGTGCCACGGGATATCTTCGCCCACGGATTTGATGAACTGCGCTATTGCCGTCAGTTCTTCGTCGGAATCGTTGTGACCTGGAATAACAAGCGTCGTGATCTCGATCCAGATGCCGAACTCTTTATAAAGTTTGATGGCATCCAGCACAGGTTGCAGCCGTGCGCCGCAAACGTGCTTGTAAAACTCATCACTGAAGCCCTTGAGGTCGATGTTCGCCGCGTGGAGATAGGGACGGATCGTTTTCAGAGCTTCGGGAGTGATATAGCCGTTCGTCACGAACACGTTTTTAAGGCCAGCTTGGGCAGCGAGCCGGGCCGTATCATAGGCTAGTTCGAAATAGATCGTCGGCTCGGTGTAGGTGTAGGAAATGCTTGCGCATCGATTGGCCTGGGCAGCTTCGACGATTGCCGTAGGGGAGATGTTTTCGCCCGGTATCACACCGGCCCGGTCTCGCGGGAGCTGCGAGATATCGGCGTTCTGGCAATGTTTGCAGCGAAAATTACACCCCGGCGTTGCCAGGGAAAAGGAACGGCTGGCCGGCAGAAAATGAAAGAGCGGTTTTTTTTCGATGGGGTCGATGTTGCGGGCGATCACCTTGTCATAAACAAGACTGTAGAGCACTCCCTCCTGGTTCTCGCGCACGGCGCAGATGCCTCGCTTCCCCGGAGCGATGAGGCAGCGGTGGCTGCACAGGCTGCATTGTATCTCTTTGCCTTCCCGAGGCTCCTGAAACAGTGCCTGCTTCACGGCAGAAGCTCCCTTCCCTGCGCCTGAAGGGGACGAATGTGTCACCTTATCGGCCCGCTCGTCTTCGGAAGAGTCTCAGTCAAAAAAACGTCGTTTTTTGCTTTCAGTCGGTGCGTTTATTAATGTTTTGTTCTTTCGCTTTTCAGTTTGTGCTCTCTGGACCCCGAGTCGGGTCAGGGTGTCGCCGATCGCGTAGGGGTAGGGGGCGGTGCTGTGGCGCTGATGAT
>JAJXTW010000027.1 GCA_021783455.1 Nitrospirota bacterium
GAAAGGAAAATCTTCGGGGCAGGAACATTGTTACCATCAATGCCCCACCAGATTCGTCCATCCTTATTGAGTTTCCAAAACTTTTCCTCGGATACGCGCCAGTACGATCCTTTTGGCGGTCCATCAATAATGCGACCACCCGGACATTTGATCGAAAAAGTTCCTTTGCTGTAATAGTTCCGCGCTGCTAAATTGTTGGGCCTCCATAATCCGCGCGGATCATTGTCCGGATTCTTGTATACGCTATCTTGCTCATCCGTTCTCGGCAAGAGATCAGCACGCCAATGTTCCGCATTTCGAGCATAGACAACAATATAATCGTGATCTTCTGAAAAATGTTTTGCGCTACTTTTGGGTGCATACATCTTCTGCCAAATGATAGTCGCGACGAAATTTTCTTCACCTAAAATCTCATTCATTACCATTCGCAGATTATGTACTTCCTTGTCATCAATACTGATAAATATAACACCATCTTCTCGCAGCAACTGCCTCGCCACAAACAGCCTCGGATACATCATCGAGAGCCACGCGGAATGATAGCGCCCGGAGGTCTCGGGGTTGCTCGTAAGCAGGTTCCCTTCTGCGGTCTTCTGGCCGGTGAGCTTCAGGTAAGTATCGAGAGGATCGGCGAAGTTATCGGGATAGACGAAATCATTGCCCGTGTTGTACGGCGGGTCAATATAGATCATCTTCACCCTGCCGAAATAGGACTTATACAGGAGCTTCAGGACTTCGAGGTTGTCGCCTTCGATGAAGATGTTGTTCGTCTCGTCGAAATTGATGGATTCCTTCTTCGCCGGAACAAGCGTGGCCCTGCTCGACGTCTGTAAAAGCCGGATCGCGTCGCGCTTCCCGGCCCAGGAGAACGAGTACCGCTCGGGCCGTGAGTCTATCTCTTCACCAAGTGACTCCTTGAGCTTGTCAAAGTCGATCTTCCCTTCGGTAAAAGCGTGTGGGAATAGCTCCTTCAATTGTTCTATCTGATCCGAGACAATGGCGGCGGTTTCCCTATTTACAGGCTCTTTTTGCGTCATTATTGTCCTTACAACCTCATCGCCCGGCATAAGAAGCTCTACCGGGGCAAGTCAGCCCTGATCCTCCAAAGAACGGAAACAAGTGCAATTGATTGAAAACTTTACTACAAGTAGTTCTGAATTGCAAGACAAGAGAGCCGATGTCGCAACCTGTCGAACGGTCCGCGAATGGTCTTATCGGAGGGAATCCATATTTCCCTAATTCCATTTTTGACTGTTTCCCCCTGCCCCTTCGATGTTCACCCGGTCCCCCGCCTTTATCCCCGAACCCGCTGCGGTTTCGATCACCCATCGAACCCGCTCGATTGAAGGATAATACTCCAGGCTCCCGGGCCTGCAATAAGGATAGACCCGGAGCACCTTCCCATCCGGTCCGACAAAGATGATGTCAATCGGATAGGCGACGCTCCCCATCCAGAATGTAACAGCCTTGGGCGCCGGAAAAACGAACAGGGCCGCTTCATCGGATGCCAGCTCGCGGAAACCCTGGAGCCCCTTTGTCCGCGCTTTGCCCGTATCGCAGAGAAGCACAATCCGGTACGTTCGCAAATTTTTCAGGTCTTCGGAAGTCACAGTGATATGCGCCGGGGAAAGCGATGTCTCAGATGCAAAAGCCTCTTCGCCATGGGCCAACTTCACTTCAGCGACAAGGACAAGGATTCCCGCGCACACCGTGATCAGGGTTATCAGTGCGCCGACGCGAAAATATTCACTGAATCCGATATCCACGGTTTTTTTGGCCTGCTGGGCCACGATAAGATTTGCAACCGACCCGATCAAGGTGAGATTTCCAGCAAGCGTGCTGCTCATGGCGAGGGTGAGCCAGGCGATGTCGCTGTTGCCGAGCGATTGCGTGAGCGGCTTGAGCAGCATCACGGCCGGTACATTGCTCACCACATTCGAGAGCAGGACCGAGATTGCCGACAACCCCGCTATTTGGCCGAAGGGGGCAAGCTTCGTAAGGTCGCCCGCGCTGTTGATCACGGCTTTTGCAAGGCCCGAGGCCTCGACGCCGTGCATCACGATAAACAGGCCGGAAAAGAACAGGAGCAGGGTCCAGTCCACGCCTTCCAGCACCGTCTCGGTCCTCACCCCGCCGAAAAGCAGGAGGGCCACGGCCCCTGCCGCGGCAACGAGCGGGTAGGGAAATCCCAGGGAGAACCCGGTAAGCACTCCCGCGCACACGACGAGCGACGTGATGAGAAGCGGCTTCCTGATTTCGTAGGCCGGCAGGGCGGGCCTCGAAGAAAAGGCGTTCGCACGCAGCTCTTTCCGGTACAGGAAGGAGATTACGGAAATGGAAACGACGAACCCCAGGAGCGCGACCGGAAAGAGCGCTCCCAAAAACGAGAGGTAGGGGATCTTGGAATAGATGCCGATCAGCATGTTCTGCGGGTTTCCGGTCACGGTCATGACGCTTCCGATGTTGGAGGACGTTGCGAGGGCAAGCAGATAGGGCATCGGGTTCACTCCAAGCTGCGCGGTGATCGCAAGAACGATCGGCGTGTAGAGCAGGCAGATCGTATCGTTCACGAACAGGGCCGACAAAAGTCCCGATGACAGCGTAATGAAGATGAGGAGCTGGAGCGGCGTGCGCGAATGCGAAAGGATCTTGTCGGCCATGAGCTCGAAGAACCCGGCGATCCGGAGATACACGGTGATGATCATCATGCCGAGGAGGAGCAGCAGCGTATGCATGTCGATCGCGGCAAAGGCCTGATCGAGCGTGAGCACGCCGAAGACGATCATGAGCACGGCGCCCACGAGCGCGCCGGCGGGGCGGTCGATGTGCATGCGCGGAATCTGGCGGAGGCCGATAAAAATGTAGGTGATGATGAAGATGACGAGGGCCGTGATCATGGCAGGCACTTTAACACGGAAAGATGCGAAAATTCAAGCAGACATTGCCATGTCTGTCCTCACTCCCGTTCGTTTTCCCGGATGGTCAATTTCAGACTGTACCGCGCGGTTCCGCCGTTTCCATCGTCGACAACGACCACGACGTTCCGCACTCCGGTAAATTCCTTCGGAACGACCCACGTAAGCAGTCCCGTAGAGGGGTCAATGGTCATTCCCGGAAAAGGAGTTTCCAGGGAGTAGGTCAATGGATCTCCATCGGGGTCGGAAGCCCTGACCTGATAGGTATACACTGAACCGTCGAAACTGAAGTCAGCGTGCTCCGCGATGACCGGGGGAGAATTCCGAATCTCCAGCTCCCGGGTCACCGTTTCACCGTAATCCACGCCGTCGAAGGGGGTAATCTTGACGGAAATAACGTCCCCCCGCTTTACGCTTCCCTCGATGTTTTTCCCTTTGCCTGCCGGGGCCCCGTTCCTGGTCCACTCATAGAGAAGCGTTACGGCGTCTCCGTCCACGTCAGTCGCCGCGGCCTCGACGCCCACCGTATCGCCGGGTTTGAAAATATCGGGCTCCCACTTTATCGAACTGATTTCCGGCGGCGTGTTCTTTATCTGTACGCTGTTTGAATAGATTTGCCCGTTCTGGAGCTTCACCCGCGCCTGGATCGTGTCCCCTCGGGAAAATTCAGAGGCCTTTAATTGATACTGTCCGGGGCTGGAAACGACGCCGCCGTTTACGAGCCACTCGACCGCGGCCTGAGACAGGTCAAAGCCCTTCGGCGCCAGGGTCAAAATAGAGTTGCGTGTCGGTTCCTGTGGAATGATTTCAAGGGTCGCTCCGGGTGCGGAAGCCTGAGCAGTTTTGCCTGCTGGAACAGAGGGCTTTTGCATGCCGATAGTGTCTGATTTTCCCGAGGTGCAGGAAAGCAGCAGAACAGGCAGTATAAGCAGATGTAGCTTATGGAGCGAAGAATAAGTAATCACAATAGGTACGCTGCGTCCGGAACATCATGCCATGGGTCGTAGGAGATGCGTCATTGCTGGTACAGGACTGAAAGCCTGGCCCGCTCTTTGATGCCGGGATTGGTGCTTTCCGCTTCCACTTCCACGGTGTACTGATAAGGGAGCGTCACCGAAGAAATCTCTCCGCTGCCGCCCTTTGCCGACACCACTCCGGTCGTTACCAATTGGTGGCCGCCGGTATTCGAACCGTTGGTATTGCCTTCGACCGTGTCCACGATCTTTGCGTACACATTCCATTCCGGTTTCGTTCCGGGCAACTGAAACTTCAGGTCATAGGAGGATGATCCGGTCGCGAGGGAGGTGATGCAGCCGGTAGAGGGGGACCAGGTCGTCGAAGATGTCAAGATCTTCGCCGCTAGCCCGCTGATGGTAGTAGGAGTACTCGACGTAAACATGTACGCAGTGCCGCTGCATGTGGACAACACGGCCGTGTTCTCCTGGGCATTGATTACGCTTAAACTGTTGCTGACGAACGACGCAACGTCCGCTTCGTCTCCGTGGATCCCGAGGACCTGAGTCATGACGTCTGAAGCAGCGAGGCCGGCTTCGAAGGCGGTGCGGTATCTCTTTTGCAAACCCGAGGACTGGGTGCCCG
Source organism: Nitrospirota bacterium (assembly GCA_021783455.1). Taxonomy (GTDB): domain Bacteria; phylum Nitrospirota; class UBA9217; order UBA9217; family UBA9217; genus JAJYKN01. The sequence goes on from JAJXTW010000027.1 coordinate 4,515, forward strand.
AAGTTATCATGTAAATCAGCGCGGTAACGATTGCGAGCGTCACCGCGCACAGGATCAGCGCCAGGACGAGCACAATGCCCTTCTCGGACCGGCGCTGGTTGGCAGGGGCCGCTTTTCCGGGACCGGAGGTCGTTTGCGTGCATTCAGGGCCGCACCGCGGCAAGCTGGGAAAGAGCGGTTTTACAGGAGTATTTTTCATGATGACTGCCTCATGTTTTTCGGCGACGCGACGATCGTGTAGACTTTCCAGCGGTAATGGACGTTCAGATCATTTACGTTCGCGCCGACGGTGAAGGTGTGTCCAAGACCGAATTCTCCTACGGTGATCGTTGGACTGGGATAGGTGAAGCTATTGTCCATCTGTCCCTCCTGGGCCAGGATATAGATTCTTATTTCTTTCACCTGGGTCCGGATCTGTTGGGCCGTCAGAGGCGCCGCCGTACTTTTATCATTCAAAACATCGGTGTTGTAATCTATGATACCATCGTTGTCGGTATCAAGGCGAAAGATGACCTTCAGGTCCGCCACGCAATCAAGGAGAGGCAGCGGCCCCCCCATCGAGCCGGTGCCCTGGCTCACGACGCTCTTGACGAGCACCCCCGTGTTCGGGGCGCACCTGGTCGGGATCGGGACCTGACTGCTTGGCGGTCCCTGGATATAGTAGTCGGCCCGGTTGAACGGCATCGTGGGAACTGCCGTAGTGCCGAGGCCGTAAACAAACAGCGGCTGCGGAGAGAGCTGGGCAGGCACAAAACCATTCGCGGAGAGATTTTGGAACGTCGCGTACCAGTGGGACGAACTGCCCAGGGCAAGCGTCCTAAAAGAAGCAGCCGTGGTCTCCGGCGAAAGAACGATAACATAATCCGTGGGCGCGAGATTTTCCGACGGCTCGTCCCATGACTTGATTACCGACGTCGTCAGGTAAGACCATAACTGGGAAGACCCGCTGCCCGGTATGTTCACGGCCTTGATGGCCAGGTAATCCGCCTGCCCTATGCCCATCGCCCCGGAGGCCTGGTCCACGAATCCGACATTGTTTACGGTAACCATCGGACGCGGCGGGTTGCTCGTTCCGCCGGGTGCTGGTTCGTTACAGATCTGCGCGTATGCAGAGGAGGCCGCCTCGCTGTACGTAAGACCCGCCGGAATCACCCAGGGAAGCCCATATCCGGCGCGCTCGACGTCCTGGCGAAGCAGCTCAAGCCCGATGATCCCTTCGATATTGGTTTCCGCCAGCTTGCTCTGCTGCTTGTACTGGTTCAGGAGACCAAGAAACATGTCCGACGTCACGGCCAGGGCCACCGCCATAATGGCGGTGACAATGAGAAGTTCCAGCAGCGTAAAGCCTCGTTCTTGTTTCATTGCTCTTGCCTCAAAACCGTCGCAATAGTGTGTTGATATTGCTGGGACCTGTAGGACCAGGATATTGTCAGGGAGACCTCTTTGCTCTGATCATTAATGTCGGTAACCGTCACCTGCGGCGAGTATGAGCAGGTAATTCCCCGGATGCTTCTCGTGATCGGCGGTTCTGTCCCCGTCGACAGGGAGACAAACGGCGTATTCCGGAGGTCGTTCATCTGCTGCTCCGCCACGTTCACCGCCTCATCGCGCATCTCGTTGATCACGTTGACGTTCATGGCCAGAAGGGTCGTTTTCATCAGCGCCGCGGCCGTGATCGCCACCAGAACAAAGGCGATCAGGACCTCGATCAGGGTCATGCCCCGGTTATCGCGGAACACAGGTCGTGCCATTCATCCTCCCGATATTGATCCTCGTCTCATACAGCTCCAGGCAATCATACTCAGGCTTTCCGGTCCCGGTATTGAACTGGATCGCTGAGACGGGCGTGGAGAGGAGTCCCTTCGTGTCGAAGGTAAGGGTCATGCTGCTCGTGGGCGAGGAAATCGGATATTTCAGCGTTATTGGCGTCTGCCACGTCGTCGCTCCGCTGTCACTGATAAATCCGATCTGGTAGCTGCCCGGACCTACCGCCACGAGATACTGCAGATTTTGTCCCATGGCTTTCGCGCGCGTTTGGAGCAGATCGGTGTGCATCGTCTTTACCTCGCTTTCCGCATAATACTGGTCCATCCACCGCTTTCCCGCGATGCCGGCAATCGCTAAAAGTATTGCCATGATCGCGATGACGGCCATAAGCTCCACCAGGGTGAACCCGCCGCTCTTGTCCATCCCCCAGCCCCGTTGGGCCTGGCCGCTTTTTGCCGTTTCCATCCCCTTACCGCTCCTGCACATGGATATACCTGGGCTCCGGCGGCGGCGACGTCTGGACGGACAGGCCCTGGGCCTCGGGCGGTTTCCCTTCGATGGCGCCGGATTTTCTGCTCCCGGCGAAGATCTGTGAGAGATTTTCCTGCTGGATCGCGCCGGTGGACACCTGCACGATCGCCACGCCCTTCATGTTGGTCGGAAGGCCGCAGGTATCGTACTGCAAGGCCCAGATAAAGCTCTTGCCGCCGAGCTCGCACAGGTCCGTGTAGGGCTGGAAGGTCGTGAAGAAGGCCACGCCGCCCGACGTGGCAAGCGGGTCGGTGATGGCCCGTTCCGCCATATAGTTCGTGGTAGGATCAGGCGAATAGGTATACGGGCCCGCCGGGGCCAGGTTGACGAAGCAGCCGTGGAACGAAGGTGCGTCTCCCACAGCCTGCGTCGGCGCGTTGCTCACATTGGTCACGTCTGTTAGGCCGCTGGCGGACGCCGTGCACGAGAGGTCGTAACCCGTCGGTTTCATGCAGGGGTCCTTTAAGGCATAAAGCGTCCTCTGTCCGTTTGCGTCATCCGAGGTGTTGCTCTGGACGAAATAGTACCTCCCTGTGCCGAAATACACCCAGAGGTTCGAGGCCGTGGTGTCCAGGATCTTGGTTACCGCGGCGGTCACCGGACCGACCCCGTCAATCAGCGTGCTCGTTGTCCAGGTGGAGGGGTCCGAACTCTTGTTCGTGACCAGCCTGAGCACGCCTCCCTGGGTCCAGGTGTTTGGCGTCGTGTCCAGCTGGACGTAGGGCACGTAGACGACCTCATCCTGATAATCGTTGTCCGTGTCAAGAGATGAACCCATCAGGGACCCGGAGAAGGCGTTTGCAAGACCGGTGGTCTTGACCCAATAGTTTGTGCCCGCTACCCAGGAACCGGAGCCCGGTCCGCGCAGATCGAGGATATACAGTTGCAAGGGCTGGTCCGAGCGGCCCATGAACTGGTGGCTTGGAACATCGATCGGGCCCGTGGAGCCGGAACCGAAGACCACGAACCAGTGTCCGTTCTTGGTAACGTCGGGTGTTGCGGGACTCCCGCTCTGGCCGTCTATCCTCACGATGGCCGGCCCGGTTGTGGAAAATCCGAGGCCTTCGTCGGAGAACTCCCACAGGAGAGTCGGGTTCTGGGGGTCGGTAATATCAAGGGCGTAGTACACGGAATAGCCGAGCCCTTTTGTGCTGTCAACGGGATCAGTAGCAGGCGTGTTCACGCAGTTCGATCCTGTTACCCCGCTGATCACGTTGCAGGCCGTGCCCGCCTTCCTGCAGCCGCCGCCGAACCTCATGCCGCCGATCAGGATGGTCCTCCAGCTGCTGACCGTTCTCGCGTCGTCGGGACCGGCGCCGGGGACGCCGATGCTCGCGTCGAAGATATAAGGCGTTAAGTCCACGGAATTCAGGTGGCAGTAGCTGGGGTCCGCCATGTACTTGAGATAGGGCAGGGCCTGTTTCGGGATGTAGGCCCACAGCTCCTTGCCGCAGGGAACGAGGTCCGAAGGACTGCACGTCTGCCCGGTATCGGGATTTATCAATTTTGCCTTCCACGTTGTCGCCGATGTCGCACTGACAAGCTGGAGCGTCCCCAGCTTGAAGGCATGGAGCATGCCGTCATTTCCCCCGGCGTAGACCATGCCCCTGCTCTTGTATGCAGCCGTTGTGGTGAAATGGGTGTTGTCCGCAGCAGAGGCCCACAGGCCGGAATCGCCGTACGTCACGTCTCCATAGCGCGTGAAGTAATTGTTTTGAGCCTGCCAGGATTGGATCCTGGGGGTGGAGTTGATCACGTCCCCCAGCTTCCATTCCCGCGGCGTGTTGTCGATGTTCGGCATCATGACCGTGCGGGAGCGGTAGCCGCTTATGTCCGAGCCCGTGACCCAGCTTATGATATTCGAGGCTGTTGTCGTACCCCCTGTTTGCAGATAGGGGTCCAGGGTCGCGGCATTCGCCGTTGAAAAGTTAATCATGGTCTTGCCGTCTATCGAGGTCAGGAGCGTGCGCGGGTCCGTACTGAGGTCCCGCTTCCAGAGCATGGTGCCTGCCTCCCAGATATAGCCCATGTTCTCGAAAGTGATGTCCGGACTGAGTTGGGTGCCGATCAGACCCGTGCCCGAAGTGTCTGAAAATCTGGTGGCCTTGGTGACCCCGGCGTTCTTGTCGTAATACATCGAAACGATGAAGTCGCTCGACGTGGTTGGAAGAGACTTGAGATCCAAAACCTTGTCCCCGCTCCAGGGCGCGGAGTTCGTCGTCAACCCGTTCGGGATGCCGTTGTCCTCGCGGAGGTTGCTGTTGTTCGCGAAGGGGTCCACGAAGTACCAGAAGTTCGAGAGCCTGCCGATCCAGGATATTTCGTCGTCGATCCCGGTCAGGGAGTTGGCAAAACGTTTATGGGGATAAAAGACCGCCTGGATAAGGTTTGCGCCGCTGCCCTCGCCCGACGCGAGCACCGATGCCGCGGTGCCAGCCGCGGCCCGGGCCGCCACCTGGTCGAAGGCGTTGGTGAGCAGGGCATTGAGCTGGCTCAGGCTGCTCGTCTGGTAAAGCTGGGTCCCGCCGTTCGTGGCTGTTGCCTGCATGAAGCTGAGCGGGTTGCACAGGCCGGGCAGGTTGCTCGTCGAGGGCCCCGCGTACACCACGTAGGTGCTGATATTCTCGCTCGAGTGGGTCACCGGATTTGTTGTCGGCGTACTTTGAGATGTCAGAGAGAGCGTCTTGTTATCCACATGATTGGCCACCCACGTGAGCACGGGCAGGCTCCTGCTCCCCGCGTACTGCGGACATTTGTTCGACGAGTCGTAGCCGTAGACGCCGGAATAGGACGTGCTCCCGACCACGGAGGTGACCAGGGAGGCATAGGTCCCGGCAAAACCCGTTCCCGAACCTCCATCAACTTGAGAATTCTGGTCCGCCGTGGACATACCGTCGGTGATCAGGAGGACGTTATTCTTCTGGCACTGCAGCTGCGACGGGTTTTTGTTCTGGACAAAGGCTGGAGGCACTCCTGCGGGCGCCGTAAAATTAAACTCCGTTCTGCTCGTGGGAGGTGAGACTGAGTAATCGTTCGACCTAGCGAAATAGCCGATGGCATTGTAAAACGCCTCGCTAAAGGGCGTCCACGATGTGGCCTGGATGTTGTCTATGGAATTGATAAGCCCGGAGCTGTGGCTCCCCACGTTTGCAAGGCAGGTTTCACTCGAAGGGCAGTCGGAATCTACCACGCAGGAGGTCCCTGTCGTAACCGAACAATTGCCCGCCCCGACATAATTCGTTATGACGCCGCCGTCGGTTTTGGCGAGCGTCCCGCAAGTCCCTGTTGGAGGACAGTCGGTGTCTGCATAACACTGTCTGGTGGGCAGGTTCGAGCACACTTCGGCGCAGGGGATCTGGAAAACGCATTTCTCACCGGACGGGCATGCGGAATCTGCACTGCAGGAAGTTGTCGTAGTAATGGAGCAGCTCCCCACGGTATTGCATTCCGTTGCCGAACCATTGTTCTGGAACGTCATCGCGCCGAAGCGAATCAGGTTCTGGTATTTATTGATCAGCCCGATCGGCGGCGCGGCAAGATTTACCTGCACGGTCAGGGTGGCCATGCTGGTCAGGCCGGCGAGGCCGGACTCCATCACGAAGCCGGGAACGCTCATGAGCGAACCGGTGACAACCTGGCTCGATGCGGGGTCCGTCACAGCGCTTGCTGCGCCGATCCCCGCGCAATAATCGATGTTTTCATTATAAGCGCAGGTATTGTCCCACACCCCGTTGTTATAGCATAACCCCAGATACCCCGTATTATAACCCGTTGCCAGGGAACTCCAAACCAGCGAATTAGCGTGTGTGAGCACGCTGGAACAGATCGCGTCAGGAGCATCAGGACTCGTAATGCTCGGGGCGCTGACGATGTTCCAATCGCTTACGCAGGAATTCTCGATGGGGTTCAAATTACTCAGCCCGTGACCGTTATAGTACCAGTAGCAATCGTGGATACTCTGGTTGAACGCGATTTGTGATGTCGAAGTGGTGCCGGCGCAATTCTTGGTGTCGTTCTGCACTGTGCCGAGGTTCGTGGTATTGATGTGCATCCAGTCGTTTACCGCCGCGGCGCAGTCCCCTGCATCATACGTCCCTTTGTAAACCTCGATGTGGGTCGTGCCGTATTCCGTGGCCTGGTTCGTGATCTTGTCGAGCCAGTCCCATCCCCCGCCCCTGATGGCAAAAGTAATATCCGGCATGCCCGGCAGCGTCTTTATGAACTTCCGGCCTGAGCATCCGCGGGATTCGGCGGTGAGGATCTGGTTTGTGGTGTCGTATTTTCCGCCCGTCAGTATCTGTTTTTCGATGTCGAACTTTGACGCGGTCAGCCAGTTCAAGAAATTGCCGCTCGCAGCGAACGCTGTTACAGCCTCTGCCGTGCCCGTGCCTGACGTATTCACGCACACATAGGTGGACGACGTAGGCGCCCCTCCACCGGTATTTGAATAGGTGCACGTGCCGGGCAGAACGTCGGTCGTGAATTTTCCGTTCGTAGCATCGTAGGAATAGAAGACCGCGTTATTGCTCGCATCGGTTGCAGTGAAATAACCGACATAGGAATTCAAGCTGCTGTAGGTATTATCGTAGCAGGAGTGCGTGACCGTGCACTTGTTATTGCAGGTATCATTTGCGGTATGTGAGCTGCAATCGGAATCCTGCGTGCAGGAGATGGGCGAAACGGTGACCGTGGTCGTGACCGTTTTTGCGTTTTTGCATTGACCTTTCTTGCTGCCGTTAGTCAAGCAGGTGTCAAGCGGGACAATAGCACTGCAGACAGCATCAGAATAAGTGCCGTTTATGAGACACTGTACAGGTGTGGGCGTTGTGGTTGTAGTTGTAGTTGTAGTACTTGCCAGGCAGTAGGCAGTACCGGAACAGGTCGATCCATAGGTGCAGGAAGTATTCGCGGCATTGGCGCAGTAGTAATTCGAGGTGTCCGTCCAGGCCAGGTCGTACATGCTGGCAGAGTTGTCGATCATGAGCAACAGGTTCGGCTCGATCTGGGCGCCGATGTAGGGAGGCGTGATGCAGTAATCCGACATCTCCGCGGCCTGGGAAGGCTGGACCGGCGATAACAAGAGCAGAACAAACATCAATGCTACGCTCACGAGGACTCGTTCACTGTTGATTGTGCCGGACATCATAATAATATCTCCTTCTCGTTTACAACAACTAGGGCATAAATAATATTCAGGATCACTAATACTTTATACTTATGTATGATATTTTATCATAACTAGGAGCAAAAAGTTGCATTTTTTATTCCGTTCCTTGTCTCGTTAAGTATTAGTATTAAATTGTTGTGTTATCAGCATGTTAGCCGCGACGTGAAATCACTTGAGGAGGGAAGTATTAAGTAATGAACCGGCTAACTGTGTAAAGTTTTTCCTAGAAGCAAATAAAGAGGAAATAGTATTGCAGTTTGCAGCACAACCATCATTTGCCTATTCACAAAAAAAAACCGCTGCCGGATTGGCAGCGGTCGCATGCTTTATTCGATTGAGGCTGCTACTTTTCCTTCTGCTCCATCTTTGACTTCAAAAGATCGCCCAGGGACCCCATGTTCTGCGGCGCGTCCTTTGTCTGCTGCTGATAGTCCTTCAAGGAGGCGGCATCATCCTCTTCCGCGCGGCTCACTTCGGCCAGGGAAAGCGAAAGCTTTCTCTGGGCCGCGTCGACAGCCTCGACCTTCACTTCGACGGTCTGGCCTTCCTTGACCACTTCCTTGGGGTGGTTGATCCTCTTGCCGGCCCCTAATTTCGAGATATGGATAAGCCCGTCCACGCCCTCTTTCAGGGTCACGAAGGCGCCGAAGGGCGCGAGCCGGGAAACCGTGCCAATGTGGTAGGAGCCGATGGGGAAAGCAGCCGCAGCTTTCTCCCAGGGATCGGGCAAAGCGTCCTTCAGGCTGAAGGAGAACCGGTTCTGCTCCCAGTCCAGTTTCTTGATGATCACTTCGACGGTCTGGCCTACGGAAAGAATATCGCCGACCTTCCCGGTCCTGGTCCAGGCGAGTTCGGAGATCGGCAGCAGTCCCTCAATGCCGCCGATGTCGACAAAAGCGCCGAATTTCTGGATCGACGTTACTTTGCCCGTAACTTTCGCTCCCTCTTTCAGCGTTGCCTTCAATTCCTCGAATTTTCCCTGCCGTTCCTTTTCCAGGATCGGTTTCCGGGACACCACGATGTTCCGTCCGCCTTCGGCAAATTCAATGATCTTGAAGGACAGTGCGCGGCCGATGGAGTCGGCGGGCTGTTCGTCCCGTCGCAGTCCCATCTGGGAAAAAGGGCAGAATGCGCGCACGGTGCCCGCGATCCTGATCTCATACCCGCCCTTCATCTCTTTGACCACCGTGCCGTCCACGGGAATGCCGTTCCGCCAGGCGTCTTCAAGCTGACTCTGCTTGCCCGGCCCCGATCCCACCTTGGTGGTAAAGTGCATTTCATTATTTTCCGCGGAAACGAAGTAAGCGCGGACGATATCGCCTTCCTTGACCTTGAGCTCCCCCGTTTCGGTCATCATTTCCTTTTTGTCCAGATACCCCTCGCCTTTTCCACCGAGATCGAGGAAGATCCACTCCGCCGATATCTTCACGACCGCGGCCTCGACCATCTGGCCGGTTTCAAGCTTGCCCTGCTTTTTAAAACTCTTCTCGAACATGTCCGCAAAGCTCTCTTCGCTGTTTGTCGCATCTGTTGATTGATTGTTGGTATCCATAAAGTCCCTTTCGATTTACTTAGTTTTAGCCACAGAGATCACAGAGGACACAGAGAAAAATCAAACCAGTTTCACACCGATAACTCGAAAAGAAGTCCGAACGTAGTTAAAAAAAGGAAATGCCTGCTCAGGTTTTCCCCATCAATCCGCGTCCAATTGCTTTTGTTGCACTTCTCTGTGTTCTCGGTGCCCTCTGTGGCAAAGTTATTTCTATTTCGCTTGTAGCCATGAGATCATACTCCGTGGCATCGGTGATCGTAACCTCCACGAACTCGCCCGGTCCGGCCTCGGTCTCGGACAGATACACCAGGCCGTCGATTTCCGGCGCCTGGGTCTGGAGCCTGCCGAGGAGCGCCATGTCCTCCATCCCGTCCACCAGCACGCGCTGGCGCGAGCCGATGAGCGCGCGGTTCTTCTTGAGAGAAATCTTTGCCTGGGCCTTCATGATCGTCGCAGAGCGGTCCCTGGCAACGTCGTTCGGCACGGTCTGTTTTAGACCGTACGCTCCTGTCCCTTCCTCCGGTGAATAGGTGAACACGCCCAAATGCTCGAACTCCGCCTCCTTGACGTAGGCAAGCAGCCGTTTGAACGCCGCCTCGGTCTCGCCGGGAAAGCCCACGATAAGCGACGTCCTGAGCGCAAGGCCCGGGACCCGCTTTCGGAGCTGCTCGATCGTTTTTCTGATGTCCTCGGTCGTGCCGCGGCGGTTCATGGCGTTAAGCACCTTGTCGTCAAAATGCTGGATCGGGATATCGAGGTACTTGCAGATCTTTTCCTCATCGGCCATCACGGCCATAAGCTCTTTGCTGATCCTGCCGGGATAGGCGTACATGAGCCGCACCCATGCTACGTCACGTATACGGGCCAGTCGTGCAAGGAGCCGCGAAAGATCGATATCTCTGTCGCGATAGGCCGTCGAATCCTGGGCCAGAAGAATAAGCTCCTTCGCCCCTTCATGCACAAGACGGCGCGCCTCGTCCACAATCGACGCTGAGGGCCTGCTTTTGAAACTCCCGCGAATGATCGGTATGGCGCAATAGGAGCACCGGTTACTGCAGCCCTCGGCGATCTTGAGGTACCGGTAATGCGCCGGCGTCGTGCTCAGGCGCGGCAGGCCGTAGACCATCGCCGGTTCTGATACGTCGAAGACCTGTTCTTTCCTGCCGAGCGCCTGCGTACAGATCTCGTTGATCCGGCCGATCTCACCCGTGCCGATCACGGCATCGGCCTCGGGAAGTTCCTTCAAAAGGTCTTCCTTGTACCGCTGGGCCAGGCAGCCCGCGATGATGACCCTGGTACATCTACCCTCGGTCTTCATCTTTGCAGCATCGAGGATCGCCTCAATGGACTCCGCCTTGGCGGACTCGATGAACCCGCACGTGTTTACAACGATGACGTCGGCCTCGCGCTGATCATTCGTGATCTCGAAGCCGGAGCCCGCGAGCACGCCGAGCATCTGCTCGGCATCCACCTGGTTCTTGGGACAGCCGAGGCTGATCATTCCTATTTTGTGAGCTTTCTTTGTCACTGAGCCTTATCGGGGAACGACTACCTGGGGCCAGATCACTATACCACTTGGCATGAGCACTGACAACAGCTTATCGGTCAAAACCCTCCGGACATGGCGAGGAAGCCCGTCAATTTTTCGTTCGTTTCGCGCAAGCGCTTCGAAAGCGTTTTCGTGAACGCCCAGAGCAGTTTGTAGCCCAGTTCGCGGTCCATGATGAGAATTTTGTCCAGGTCGGTCTTGCTGATGGCGAGGACCGCAACATCGGTATTGGCGATGGCGTGCGCCGAACGGGGGAAGTTGTCGATCAGGGCCATCTCGCCGAAAAAGTCTCCCGGCTTCAGCACGGCAAGCGCTTCCTCCCCGATGTTCGGGATGAACTTGCTGATCCGTACGTCGCCGTTCGTGATCACGTAACAGCGGTCTCCGGGCTCGCCTTCCTTGAAGATCACGGAGTCCCTGCCAAAAGCCTCCATCCGGGATATCTTCTCGATCTTCTCCAGTTCATGAACGGAAAGACTTTCAAACAGGTACACTTTTTTGAGAATTTCCAGCATGCAGACTCCCTCAGAGGTACGTGCGGTCCATCTCGAACGCGTTCCGGATGAGCTCCAATTCTTTTTCCGCAGCCGAATTGATCGCCACGACGTCAAACCGGCACGGCATCTGGTGGAGTTTCTTGAATCGCAAATAGCCCAAAGCCGCCTTGACCATGCGCCGCTGTTTTTGCGGCGTAACCGCAAGCTCCGGCGCGCCGAAGGCGTTGCTGGTCCTGGTCTTGACCTCCACGAACACCACCATCCCCTCGTGCAGGGCGATGAGGTCGATCTCGCCGGCGCGCGTCCGGTAATTCCGCTCCAGGATCTTGTATCCTTGCCCAACGAGGAAATCTGCGGCCCGGTCCTCGCCTTCCTTGCCGAGGAGCTTTCGGAAGAGGCTCACTCCTGCCCGCCTTTCAGCATTTGAGCAACGGGATTGAACGTCTTCCGGTGCGCGTCGCAGGGCCCGTGCTTTTTGAGCGCCTCGAAATGCTCCCGGGTGCCGTAGCCTTTATGTTTTTTGAAATTATACTGGGGAAACCGCTCATGCAGCTCGAACATGAGCCTGTCCCGCGTCACCTTGGCGAGGATCGAGGCGGCTGCGATGCTGTGGCTGCGGCAATCTCCTTTTATGAGCGGTTTCTGGGGAAGCGCGACGCGGGAAAGCGTGATCGCGTCAAGAAGAAGATAATCCGGCTTTACCGGGAGCGCTTCGAGCGCCCGTTCCATGGCGATGATCGTGGCCTGGTAGATATTGACCTCGTCGATGGTCCGCTCATCAACGATCCCGATGCCGTAGCACGTTGCCTGTTCCCGGACCACATCGAAGAGCCTGTCCCGTTCGCGTTCCGGGACCTGTTTGGAGTCCGTCAGCCCCGCGATCAGGAGGCCCTCGGGAAGCACCACTGCCGCGGCCACGACGGGCCCTGCCAGCGGCCCCCTGCCAGCCTCATCAAGCCCAGCAATGCAGCAATGCCCTGCCTCGCGCGCGCTTCGTTCAAAATACAGGGGATCGCACACCAGCGTAGTGCCGAAGAGATCATCATTCCGGTCTGGGTGCACATCCCGCGCGCTGGGCCGGCCACGAGGCATACTAACCTCTTTCGAAGGGATTTTCGAATTTTCAAATACAAAATCCTAAACAGACGCGGTTCTCACCGTGCACTCCTGTTTAGGATTTCGATTTTGTGCGACGACTCTCGCGTTACTTCTGCTCCGTTACATCGGGCACTGATGCACCCGCCACTGATGCGAATACACGCTCTTTTTCCTTGATCCGGGCCGCCTTGCCGCGAAGCTCGCGGAGGAAGTAGAGTTTGGCCCTGCGGACTTTGCCTTCCTTGGCAAGCTCGATCTTGTCGATCATCGGGGAATGGACGGGGAAGAGCCTCTCCACCCCGACGCCGTAGGACAGCTTCCTGACCCGGATGATCTCCCGTGCGCCCGAACCCTGGCGGCCGATCACGAGCCCTTCGAATACCTGTATTCTTTCCTTGTCGCCTTCCACAACCTTCGCGTGGACACGAATCGTGTCGCCGACGCGGAAGCTCGGTATCCCTTCTTTCATCTGTGCCTTTTCCAAAGACTGTACGATATTCATTGCAAACCTCCCGTTACTGAATAAATTCCAAATTACAAATCCCAAATTTCAAATAAAGTCCAAAAATACAACGACCAAATTGTCCAAACTTTTTGAATTTGGAATTTGGAGCTTATTTGTTATTTGGTGCTTGATTATTGGTGCTTATGCTT
>JAJXTW010000258.1 GCA_021783455.1 Nitrospirota bacterium
TTGCATCAAAGTTACGGACCTCGTCGGACGCTATTTGCTTATATCCATGTCGCAAAAGCCATCTCTTGAGCGCGGCAAGTTGATTCTTTTCCAGTTCACTGAGGAGGGGGTCGTTAGTGCGGAGGAAGTGATGCTTGCGGTATGTGCCGGGGGCGAAACGGAGGAACCAGTCATTATAGAAATCAATTGACTGGGCGACGTCTGCCTTCCATAAATGCGGCTTGTCCGAATTGATCGGCATTCAGTACCCCGTTCGCGCACACGATATAATCAATACGGAAAAGAATACAATAACGGCTGGCAAATGGCAAGAAAATTGAAAAGTTAGCCGGACAGATCTCAAAGAGACTACCGGTTCCGTTCTTTTACCACGCGCTCCACTTCGCGCTTTGATTCCTTTTCCTTGATCGTCTCGCGCTTGTCAAATGCCTTCTTGCCCTTTGCAAGGCCGATCAATACCTTGGCCCTGCCGCGCACGAAGTAGATCTTGAGCGGGATGAGCGTGAACCCCTTCTGTGTCATTTTCCAGGTAAGCTTGCGGATCTCTTCCTTGTGCAGCAGGAGCTTGCGCGTCCGGAGCGGGTCGTGGTTGCTGATGTTCCCCATGGGATAGGGGCTGATGGTCGCGTTCAGGAGGAACATCTCCTCGTTCTTCACGATGGCGTAGCTGTCCGTCAGGTTGGCGAGCCCCAGGCGCAGGGATTTCACTTCCGTGCCCTGGAGCGACATGCCGGCCTCGAGCGTCTCCTCGATGAAGTAGTCGTGGTATGCCTTGCGGTTCGATGTGACCGCGGTGTCTTCTTTTTTTTCCGTCATAGGGGAATTATCTCTGCCACATTGTAGCCGAAACACTGCAAACTTCAAGACCTTTGTTTTGAACCCTTATTCTGGAGAAATGGGGAAGGGAACGGCGAAAAGGGGAAAAATATTGGCCAGAGACACTACATCAAATTCACCGGGTCCACGTCCACGATCACCTTGCACTTCCTGCCGTACTTGTCCTCCACCGCCTTCTTCCCTTCGAGGGCAAGCATCCTGATCTTGTCGCGCTGCTGCGACAGGAGGAGCAGATGGAAGCGGAATTGCCCTCGCACGCGGGAGATGGGCGCGGCAGCAGGACCGAGCAGCATTGTCTCTTTTCCCCGCATCAGGTGACGGATGCGGTTCTGCGCCGTCTTGGCGGCCTCGGAAGCAAACTCTTCCCGAGCGCCCTTAATTTCGAGTTTGATGATCCTGCCGATCGGGGGATAGTGAAGCTCCCTGCGAAAGACGATCTCTTCATTATAGAAGCCTTCGTAATCATGGGTCGTGCTGTGCTGGATCGAATAATGGTTGGGGTTCATGGTCTGGATGACCACCTCGCCGCCCAGCTCGCCCCTCCCGGCCCTGCCCGCTGCCTGGGTGATGAGTTGAAAGGTCTTTTCCGCGGACCGGAAGTCCGGCAGGTTCAGCCCGATGTCGGCGTCAACCACGCCGACGAGCGTGACGCCCGGAAAGTCGTGGCCTTTTGCGATCATCTGCGTGCCCAAAAGGATGTCCACCTCCCGCTTATCCACCTGCTGCAAAAGCGTATCGTAGGCGTCCCTGCCCTTGACGGAGTCGCTGTCCATTCGCTTGAGCCGGGCGTCGGGAAAAAGCGTTTGCAGCTCTTCCTCGATCTTTTGCGTGCCCGAGCCGATCAGCTTCAGCTCGATGCTCTGGCACGTCGGGCATTTGTCCGGCGGCCTGGTGAAAAAGCCGCAGTAATGGCACTTGAGCTTTCCTTCGCTCTTGTGAAAGGTGAGCGACACGCTGCAGCTTGGGCATTTGATTGCCGTGCCGCAGTCCCGGCAGATAAGCACCGAGGAAAATCCCCGGCGGTTCAAAAGCAGGAGCGTCTGCTCGTTCTTGTCGAGCCGCTTCCGAATATCGTCGATCAAGCGGGGAGCATAGAGATTGTTTTTCGGGAGCGTCTTGACGTCGATGACCAGCACGTCGGGCATGGGCCGGTTGTCCACCCGGTTCGCCAGCCGGAGGTAGCCATACTTGTTGTTTTTCGCGTTGTAAAAGCTTTCGAGGGACGGTGTGGCTGAGCCGAGTACGGCAACGGCGTTCTCAAGCTTTGCCCGCACGACTGCCACGTCCCGCGCATTGTAGCGGAGCCCCTCATCCTGTTTGTAGGAGTTTTCGTGCTCCTCATCCACGATGATGATCCCGACCTCGGCAAAGGGAGCGAAGATTGCGGACCGGGCCCCGACGACCACGTCCACCTTGCCGCACTGGATGCGGCGGTACTCGTCGGCCCGCTCACGGTCGGTGAGCCCGCTGTGCAGCACTGCCACACGGCCGCCGAAACGGCCCCGGAACCTGCCCAAAAGCTGCGGCGTGAGCGCGATCTCGGGCACGAGCACGATTGCGCCTTTGCCGGTGCCCGCAAGTCCGGCAATGGCGTGAAGATAGA
Organism: Nitrospirota bacterium; assembly: GCA_021783455.1. GTDB lineage: Bacteria > Nitrospirota > UBA9217 > UBA9217 > UBA9217 > JAJYKN01. The sequence continues at coordinate 2,441 of JAJXTW010000258.1, forward strand.
CCTCGGTCTTGCCGCTTCCGGTCACGCCGTGCAAAAGAAAGACGGCAAAGGCCTGGGCGGAAACAGCGTCATTGATCTTTGCCACGGCCTCATACTGCTCGGCCATGAGCCCGGGAGGGGTCGTCGCAATAAAAGGTTCCGGCCCTCTCGCTGCAGCTTCCCGTTCGAGGACCTCGATCATTCCCGTTTGCACGAGCGATTTGATCGTCGCGCTCGAGAACCCCGTCAGCGCGCCAGCAGCCGTTTCCCCTTGCTCCGAAAGCAACTCGATCAGGGCTGCCTGTTTCTTCCCCTTCACAACGGGCTTCTCGGAAACAGGGAAGGACGCCGGCAAACGGAGAAATTTTTCTTTCTTCGGTTTTGTGCGGCCCACGGCCTTCGGCACCACGGCCTCAAGGGTCTGGCCGAGGGGGTACAGGTAGTAGTCCGCCATCCAGCGGGCAAGAGCAAGAAGTTCGGGAGAGAGCGGATTGTCGAGGACTTCGATCACGGACTTGAGGCCGGCGACCTCGGCCTTGTCCGGGAAACCCAGCACCGTGCCGGAAACACGCCTGCTGCCGAAGGGAATGAGCACACGCACCCCCGGGGCAAGAACAGCCCTCATCTCCCCGGGTGCGCGATAGTGGAATGTTTTATTGACGGAAACACCGACGGCTATATCAACGACAAGGTCGGTCATAAGAATTTCGGATTTGGGATTGTGGATTTCGGATTAGAAGGCGATGCGCACCGGTATGGTTTCTCAGAACAGGGTCCTGCTTCGATTTCCCGTGATAAGTAGTGATGGTTCGGCGTCCATCCAGGCTTTTCAATCCGCAATCTGAAATCCGCAATCCGCAATTTCAGCCGTTGTCCTTGCTCGTGGTCGTTTCTTTGCTGTTCAGGATGTCCTTCAACTCGCTCATGAACTCGTTGATATCGCGGAACGACCGGTAGACCGAGGCGAACCGCACATAGGCGACCTCATCGAGCTTATGCAGCTTCTCCATGACCTCTTCGCCGATGGCCGCGCCGGGAATTTCCTTGAATCCTTTTTCCTGGAGCGCTTTCTCGATCTCGTCGACGGTCTTCTCAAGGACCTCCAGGCTGATCGGCCGCTTCTCGCAGGCTTTTTTGAGGCCGCTCAGGATCTTCATCCCGTCAAAAGGTTCGCGGCGGCCGTCTTTCTTGATGACCGACGGAAGCACGTCTTCGACCCGCTCATAGGTCGTGAACCTGCCCCCGCACATGAGACATTCCCTCCTCCGCCGGATGGAATCGCCTTCCTTTCCCATCCGGGAGTCGACAACTTTATTGTCCATGCTGGAACAGTGGGGGCAGCGCATAGGGTAAGCTCTTGGTTCATGGCTTGCAGCTCATGGCAGTTGCTGTTAGCTATGAGCTATCAGCTACGAGCTGCTCGACTTCTTATACTGCGTGATCTTGAGGCCCGACTCTTTCAGCATCTCGGCAGCGAGCGCATCGGGATAACCGTCC
>JAJXTW010000028.1 GCA_021783455.1 Nitrospirota bacterium
TCGGTGGCCGCATTCCGAAGGGCGTGCTGCTCGTCGGCCCTCCGGGCACGGGAAAAACGCTCCTGTCCAAGGCCGTGGCCGGCGAAGCCAAGGTGCCCTTCTTTTCGATGTCCGGCTCGGAGTTCGTTGAAATGTTCGTCGGCGTCGGCGCCTCGCGGGTTCGCGACCTGTTCCAGCAAGCCGTCCAGAAGGCGCCGTGCATCATTTTTATCGACGAGTTGGACGCCCTTGGCCGCGCCCGGGGCACAGGCATGGCCGGCGCTCACGAGGAACGCGAGCAGACCCTGAACCAGCTCCTTGCCGAAATGGACGGCTTTGACCCCAGGAAGGGCGTCATCATCATGGCGGCGACGAACCGTCCCGAGATCCTCGACCCCGCCTTGCTCCGGCCCGGCCGCTTCGACCGGCACGTTCTCGTGGACCGGCCGAACATCAAGGACCGCGAGGACATCTTACGGGTCCACATCCGGGGCGTCAAACTTTCCAAGGACGTGGACATCTCCGTGCTTGCGGCGCGCACACCCGGGTTCGTGGGCGCAGATCTCGCGAACATCGTGAACGAGGCCGCGCTTTTGGCCGCGCGCAAGAACAAGACCGAGGTTGACATGACGGACTTCGAGGCCGCCATCGACCGCATCGTGGCCGGGCTGGAGAAGAAACGGCGCGTCATGAACAAGAAGGAAAAAGAGACAGTGGCCTACCACGAGTGCGGCCATACCATCGTGGCCGAGCTTTTGCCGACAACGGACCCGGTGCACCGGGTGTCGATCGTGCAGCGCGGCATTGCGGCCCTGGGCTATACGCTCCAGCTCCCCACCGAGGACCGGTACTTGATGACCAGGACCGAGCTTCTGGACAAACTCTGCGTCATGCTCGGCGGCCGCGTTGCCGAAGAGCTGATCTTTCACGAATCGTCGACGGGCGCGCAGAACGATCTCCAGCGTGCCGCCATCATCGCCCGCAGCATGGTGACCGAGTATGGCATGACCGAAAAGTTCGGGCCGCTCACGTTCGAAAAAGAGCGGCGGCCGATGTTCCTCGACATCGGGCTGCCTTCCGGCGCAAAAGAATACAGCGAGGATACTGCGCGGGAGATCGATCAGGAAGTGAAGCGCCTGATCGACGATACCTATAAGAAATCCCAGGGTCTGCTCGGAGCCAACCAGGACAAGCTCAGGATGCTTGCTGCCGCGCTTTTGGAAAAGGAAACGATCGAAGGCGAGGAGGTCAGGAGGATTCTGGGGCTGCCGGAAAAGAAAGAGCAGGGTTTCGGCGTGGGTTAACGAAAACCTCCGCACCATGTCTGGCATATCGAAAGCATTTCATCATGGAAAAAGCACTTAGACACAGAAGAAGCGGATTAGCACATGATAAAAGCGGATAAATTCGAAAGCAGGGCAATCACCTCCTGGATAAACTGCTCTTTGAAGAAAAATCCAACCTTATCCGACTCTCATCAGATTTGATCCGTGTCAAATGCCGTTTTTAGGTTCATCGTTTATTTCTTCTTCAAAAATACTACCACCGCTCCGCTCCCGCCCAGGTCACGCGGGGCCGGAGCGAATTCCGCAACCTTGCCCTTCCCGCGTTCCCGCAGCCATGTTGCGACAGCCCCCTGAAGCACCGGCCCTTCGGGAGAATTGAGCCCCTTTCCGGTAATAACCAGGACCGCTTGCTGGCCGTGGGTGAAAGCACCGGCAATAAAGGACTCGATCCGCTTCAAGGCCTCGTCCTTCAGAAAGCCGTGCAAATCAAGCTCCTGGCTGATGCGGATGGTCCCGCGCTTCAGCTGCCGCATCCGGCTGCTCGCTGACCTGCGCTCCGGATCGAGTGATTCCTGCTCGGGGAGAGGAGCATCCTTGAACGTTGTCCCGATTTTCTTCATCGCCTCCAGGAAAAGCTCGTTGTCCCGGGTCACGACATCCGGCCTCGGTGGTGCCGCCGCTTCCTTCTGAGCGACACTGCCTGCAACGGTGACATCGTCATCTATCTTCCTGGAGCCGGCTACAGCCCGAAGAAAAAGCTCGCTGTCGTCTTCGTGCTGCTTTTCCTGTTTGCGACGCGGAATTTCTTTTTTATCCGGCGTCGCTGATTGCGGCGAAAATCCTTTAAGGGAAGTGAAGGGATTATGCTTGAAGTCAGCAGGAGCCTTTTGATCGGTTTTCTTTTTTTTCATATTGACTTGCGATTGAGGGTCCGATGTTGCCGCATCAGTTTTATTTTCTGAAGAGGGGAAAGAATCCTTTGGGGATCAATGGTCCGGATACCGCTCGCTGATGCTGCGGACCGTATCGAGGCACGACAGAAGCGTCTCCACCATTTCCGGGTCGAAGTGAGTTCCTGAACAGGCCTTCAGTTCGTCCAGCACCTGCGATTCTTCCCACCGTTTCTTATAGGCCCTGCGGGATCCCAGCGCATCGTACACGTCGGCAAGAGCAACGAGCCTCCCGAACACCGGGATCTCGTCCCCCTTCTTGGCTCGCGCTGTTCCGTCGCTGTTCTCGTACCCGGGCAGCGCCTTGCCGTCCAGGGGATTCACATGGCCCGGATAGCCGGTCCCGTCCCATTTCTCATGATGGTTCAGCGCCACGATTGCGGCAGCCTCGTCGAACTCCGAATATTTGTCGGAAAAAAGCCGCGCACCCATGATCGTGTGCTGCTTCATGACCTCGCGCTCTGCATCGTCGAGTCGGCCGGGCTTCTTCAAGATCGCGTCCGAGATCGCCACCTTGCCCACGTCATGAAGCATGGCCGCCATGCGAAGGATGTCCCGGTTCTTTTCAATGACTTCATGGGAAAGGTTGCGCTGGCTTGCCCACGCCTCATAGATGACCACGGCATAGGCGGCTACCCGGTTTACGTGGGCGCCCGTTTCTTTGGGGTCCCGCAGCTCCGCCATCCTGATGGTCCGGAGGATCATGGCGCGGGTCATCTGCGCGCGTTCGATGGCAACCGCCGCCATATTCGCAAAATGCAGGACCAGGGGCTCGTCCTTTTTTGAAAAGGGGACAACCTTATCCATCGTGTTTTTCGCATTGATCAACTGAAGCACGCCGATGGTGTCGCCCCGGTTGGTCTTGAGCGGGAAGGTCAGCATCGACTGGGTACGATACCCCGAGAGGTCGTCGTACGACTTGTTAAACGAAAACGGCCGGCCGGAGCTCAGTTTGTACACGTCGGGGATGTTCATGGTTTCCCCCGTATTCGCCGCGTAGCCGGAGATCGATTGATTGTTGATGGGCACGAAAAAAGTGGAATAAATCAGCTTCTTGCCCGGGGCAAGTTTCTTTTGTTGCGTCTCGTTCTGCGTATAGCTGAACTTGAGCTTGTCGCCTTCCTTAATATAGATGGAGCCGGCGTCGGCATTGACGAGCTTCCGCGCCTCTCGAAGGATTCGCTCCAAAAGCACGTCCACGTCCTTGATCTCCGTAAGCTCGACCCCCAGGCGCATGATCGTAGTAAGCTTCTGTTTTTCACTCAGCATAGTTTATATTAGCAAGAATGTTCCGTAGTTGTCAATCCGCGCACGCGGGGGGTACTGCTATTTAACAATTGACTCACCTGCACTTTTTTGATATAGTACCGTCTTAAGTTTCAACGGGCAGCATGAAGCTTTCTGCACCGTGGGCGCACGAGCGGCTAAAAAACAGAACATGCAGAGGTTGCGATGATGGTAGCGGACTCAAAATTGTTGGCGATCAAAAAGAAGCTTCTGAAGCAGCGGCAGGACCTTCTCGCCGAAGCCGAACAAACACTGACCAGCAAGATCAGCACGGAAAAGGAAAGCTTTCCCGATCCCACGGACCAGGCGGTCGCGGAGCTGGACAATAATTTCCTGCTCAAACTGCGCGGGCGGGAGCAAAAGCTGCTGAAAAAGATCGACGAGGCAATTTCGCGGATCGACGGCGGCACCTACGGCGTGTGCGAAGACTGCGGCGGCCAGATCAGCATCAAGCGGCTCGAAGCGCGGCCGGTCACCACGCTCTGCATTGAATGCAAGACGCGGCAGGAAGAAGAAGAGAAGATGCAGGCGGGGTAGAAAATCAACTTCCGAATACTTACGTCTCCCAAGCGATGAATTAGCGTTGAGGGGTTAACCGATCAGGTTAACCCCTTTGTTGTCGATAACCATTACTTCCTATCAAGATTCAGACATGAAAACCACCGATTCCGCAATCAAGTTCCCCTGCTCTTTCCCGATCAAGGTCATGGGGCTGAACTCAGAGGCATTTACTTCGGCGGTAATGACCATTATCCGCAGCCATCTGGGGCCTGATCAGTTTTCTCAGAGCGCCACACTGAGCAGCGGCGGGAAATATCTGTCGATAACCGTGACGTTCATCGCCCAAAGCCAGGACCAGCTGAATGCCGTCTACGAAGAGCTGAACCGGCACGAGCTGGTGGTTATGACGCTTTAGAAATTTTCCCCTCTTCCGCCAGACATATCCCCTTGACATACTTAGCAGAAGATGTCTGCCTGCCCCCTGTGCGGAGATACCTGCAAAGGTATTGACATTCCCTCGACTTAATCTTATTATGCACCGCTTGGCAAAAACTCAACGTGCTTAAAGGAGTCTGATGTACGACATGCTAAATAAAGTTTTGATTATCGATGATTCTGAACCACTCCATCAGAATTACAAAATGACCCTCAGGCGGTACAAGTGCGAGACCATCACCGCACTGAAAAGAGAGGAAGGTCTGGAGAAGCTTGCGGAGCATCCGGACGTGAATCTCATCCTTGTGGACATGAATATGTCCCTGTCCCGACTTAGCGGGCTTGAATTTATTAAGAAGGTCAGGGAGCAGGAAGCCTATGCCGACATCCCGATTGTTATCGTGACCACGCGAGGGAAGGACTATGCAGAGGAAGCCCTTGCCTTTGCAACGGCGAATTTAATAAAGCCCTTTACGTCAAGTGAAGTGCATAGGCTGATCGAGACGCTCTTCCCACAAACTGTTTCTGCCTGAATTGAAAAGGTTTGGCAAAAGCCGGCGCCGTACTACGAGGCCGACTATACAAAGCTGGACAAAAACATAAAGGACTTAGCATGAGTTTGCTAAGTCCTTTATTTCCATGGCGGGCGATGCTTTTGCGTTTTATCGTCTTTCTCGTCGGACCCTCTTACGCTACCTTGCTTTTTTTATCGCTATCCAAAGACCATTCTTGAGCCGCTTTTTTAACCTTGGCTATCATGGTAGGAGAAAACTCCTTGATGCCGTGGGCTTCCCTGGCATGGACCGCCGCTCCGTCTACAATCAGCTCCTCTGTCATAGCTACATACCGCCAGGAGCATTTCGGACCGATATCGCAGTTATATACCTTCGTTTTAACATCAGCAAATTTTGCGGCATCCGCTTCACTGGGGGGCATAAAGGCATTTTTTATTTTTGCCAGCATATCCTGGCTGATTGCCTTCATCCCGTGAACATCACGCAGATGGATAGCCGTGATATCGGCGAGTAATTCCTCGGTATTGGCAATATGCTTCCACTTGCAGTTATATCCAAGACTTGCGCACTTGATCTCTCTCATCATACACCTCCAGTATACTTCAAAGTTGACAGTTGCAGTACGATATCGTAGCCACCATTTATTTTTCTATATGCTTCACTTACGAGTATAGCATATACTATCAACGAAACCGAGAAAAGGACATCACCAGCCAATCATTTCAGTTGGTTTTCTGAGGGCAATACTATAGTAGCAGTTGAGGGCGGGTAAAGTACAGGAGACAAGGTTTAAGTAAAGAACTTCGTTGAAAGTACCGTCTACATACCAGGTCATAAAAGCCTGACCATGACACTCCGATATGCCCACTTAGCACCTGAGCATTTAGCAAAAGCTGTCGATATACTCGATAACACATACAATCCAAAACCAACTATACAAAAACTAGACAGTGAAACGAAAAAGGACTTAGCATTAGTTTGCCAAGTCCTTTTATTTGCATGGTGGGCGATGCTGGGTTTGAACCAGCGACCCCTGCCGTGTGAAGGCAGTGCTCTCCCGCTGAGCTAATCGCCCGAAGCGTTTATGTTGTAACACGGGGAACGCTTGTTAGTCAAGCTAAATTTCATGCTCCAGCGCCCTGCTATCGGTCAGAACCGACAAACACTCAGTCCACAATCAGTACAGCGCACTTCAAATACTGCGTCTCCCGGGCCGCAAGCAGAATGGGATGGTCCCGGGCCTGGGACCGCATCTCCAGGAGCCGCGCCTGTTTTCCCGCCGAGTACGCAGCGTCGATCAGCATCTCCCGGAATAATTCCTGATCAATATGGTGCGAGCACGAACAGGTAACGAGCACACCGCCCGGTTCCAGCAGCTTCATGGCGCGGAGGTTGATCTCCTTGTACCCTTTGAGCGCCTCCCGAACTTTGGCGCGGCTTTTCACGAAGGCCGGCGGATCGAGGACGATGCAGCCGAACCGTTCCCGCTGTTTTTCCAGGATCCGGAGTTCCTCGAACACGTCGGCATTCTTAAACTGGACAGGCAGGCTGTTCAACGCGGCGTTTTCCCTTGCCAGGGTGATCGCCTTTTCAGATGAATCGAGGCCGATGACTTCGGAAGCGCCGGACTTCGCTGCCGCAAGCGACCACGCGCCCACGTAGCAGAAACAATCAAGGGTGCGTTTTCCTTTTACGTAGTCTTTGAGCGCCAGCCGGTTCTCGCGCTGGTCGAAGAAAAAGCCGGTCTTCTGCCCCTCAAGCACGTCGACGCGAAAGGAGATCCCGGATTCTTCGATCGTTATCAATCCGGAAACAGCGCCGAAGGCAACGCGCTTTTCCTGGACGATCCCCTCTATGTCACGGGAGCCTGTATCGTTTCTGAGCACAATCGCTGTGGGGGCGTATTCTTCTTTGAGCGAAGCAATGATGTCGTCCATGAGGCCGTCGATGCCCGCGGTCGAAGACTGGATTGCGAGCGTATCAGCGTACTTGTCCACGATCAAGCCGGGCAGGCCGTCTCCTTCGCTGAAGATCGCGCGATAGGAGTCGCCGAACCCGAGGTTTGTCCGGAGCGCGCGCGCAGCAGAAATCCTCGTTCGCAGGAATGCTCTGTCGATCGGCTCCTGTTTCCGCGTCAGGATGCGGACCGCGATGAGGGTGCGGGGGTTCACGTAGCCCCGGCCGACGAACCGGCCCGAGGAGTCGAGCACGTCGATGATCTCGCCGGTCTCGAAGGCATGCGTCGAACGCTCAAGCTCGTTGCTGAACACCCAGGGGTGTCCCCGCAAGATGCGGCGGTCTTCTTTTTGTTTGAGTTTGATGGTTTTCATTGGAGGGGATGCCGCGCGTTGAACAGAGGGCATGGCGCATAGTGCCAAAAAAGGGCATCACTCTACGCTTTGCCCTTTGCGCTCTGCACTATGCTTTGCGCCGTACCGCAGCGTTTACAGCTTGTTCTCGATGTTCGCATCGCTCCGGAGCGCCTGCAGCCAGCTCCGGTAGGTGTTCTCCACCTTTTGCTGGTAGAGCATGTTCGTGATCTCGTCTTTCACTTTTTCGTAGGGCCTGACAGGCGTCCGCACTTCCTCCAGCTTGATGATGTTATAGCCGCCGGCGCACTGGAAGGGGCCGGAGATGTCGCCCACCTTGAGCGTTTTGGTGGCCGCCTCCATCTCGGGCAGCAGGGAGTCCCGCTGCATGAACCCCAGGTCGCCGTCCTGCGACGCGGTCACGCCTTGTGAAAATTCCCGAACGAGGCCGTCAAAATCTTCCCCTTTTTGGGCGCGCGCAAAGACCGCCTCGGCCTTTTGTTTCACTTCGGCAATTTTTGCAGGCGACGGGTTGTCCGGGAGCGGAAAGAAGATCTGGCGCAGCCGGATCTCTTCGGGAAGAGAGTAGAGCTTGAGGTTCCGGGTATAGTAGGCCCGCACCTCCGCTTCGTCCACGCTCAGGCCGGCCCGGATGTACTTGTTGAACATGCGTGAGAGCGTCATCTGCTCCCGGAGTTCGGTCTTGTATTGGTCCAGGGTGAGGCCCTCTTTGGCAAGCGCCGCCTCGAATTGCTTGGTGTCAAAAGAATTCCGCTTCATGATGTCGGCGACGGCGTCGTCAAGCTCTTTTTCCGTCACGTCCATACCGGCGCGCCGCGCAGCAGCCATCTGCAGCTTGCGGTCGATCATGTCTTCGAGAAGCGTCCGGTCGTCAACCTTGCCCCCGGTCTTTTTCAAGGACGCTTCCCGCTGAAGGTCGGAGAGCGTAATGATTTCGTTATTCACGACCGCGACCACGCGGTCCACGACAACGGACGCGGCCGCAATGCCCTGCATGCCGGATGAAAAGAAAACGCCGGTCACGGTGATAAAAGAAAGTATTATGTTTCTCACGGTCCTGTTCATGGTCCTGCTCCCTGTTTTGTGCCGCCTGTTTTTCTTATTGCCTTTTGGCAGCCGGTCAATTATTATATTTTAATCCTTATGAAAACACTCGCTCTTGCTTTTTCCCTTATCCTGGCCTTCACTGCTCCCGTACGCGCCGCTGACCAGCCGCCTCCGGACGAAGTAACGATCGCAGCGGTCGGAGACCTGATGCTTGGGGGCAGAACTCAGCCCTTCTTGCAGGAGTTCGGGCCGGACTATCCCTTTGCTGAAGTAAAGCCTTTTCTCGAAAAAGCAGATGTGGTGATCGGCAATCTCGAGTCCCCCATCTCTATTCGCGGGACCGCCGTAGCCGGCAAAAAGTTTACGCTCCGGGCCGGCCCCATCGCGGCCCAGGCGCTCAAGCAGGCCGGCTTCCGGGTCGTCACGCTCGCGAACAACCACATGATGGACTTCGGCCCCCTCGCTCTCGAGGACACGCTCGCGAACCTGAGTGACAACGGAATTCTCTCCACCGGAGCCGGTATGGACCTTGATGATGCCCGCCAGCCGGTGATCATAAAAGTAAAGGGAAAGACACTGGCCTTCCTTGCCTACTCCCTGACCTTTCCGCTCGATTTTTTCGCCTCAGCCCGCCAGCCCGGCACGGCGCCGGGATATGCGGAGTTCGTGAAGGCTGATATCGAGAAGGTCCGGCCCCATGCCGACCTGGTCATCGTTTCCTTCCACTGGGGCGCGGAGCTTCTGACCGCAGCCAAGGACTACCAGATCGAGCTCGGCCATCAGGCCCTCGACTGGGGCGCCGACCTCGTGCTCGGCGCCCACCCCCATGTGCTCCAGGAGCTTGAGCTGTACAAAGGCCGGCTCATCGCCTACAGCCTTGGGAACTTCGTCTTCGGGTCCGAGAGCAACAACACAAACGTGAGTATGATACTTCTTTTGACCTTCAAGGGCAATACTCTTGTAAAGGTCGAAACAGTGCCCCTGGACGTCAACAACTACCGCGTGAAATACCGCCCCCATGTGCTCACCGGGCCGGCTGCCGCTCAGGCGCTTGGCAGCATCAATACAGCATCGGAACGGTTCAAGACCCGACTTGTTATCGATAATGACCGGGGGACGATCCTGCTCGCCCCGCCGGAGCAAAGCAGGGAAACGGGAACGCGGTGACGAAAAAGAAAGAATCCGAACCGGTGACGGGGCGACGCGGGGACGCGGTGAAACCGCAAGGGCTCACTCATTTTCCCCGATTCTCCCCATCCCCCCGTCGCCCATCGGGCTTTTTCGAGTCACTGCTTCAGCGCCTCGTAATTAACCTCAAACTTCGTCCTTGACCTCAGGTCCTTGATCCACTGCTTATACCGCTTGTCCTCTTTTGCATGGAGCAGTTTTTCGGAAATCGTCTTGAACGCCTCATCGAAGCTGATCCGGCCCGGTTTCCGCCGGTCTTCCAGTTTGAAAATATGAAAACCATAGGGGCTTTTCACGATCCCGCTGATTGCTCCCCGCTTAGGGAGCCCGAACACAACATTGAATTCCGCCGGCATCTCCCCCATGGCGAAATAGCCCAGATCGCCGCCGCGCTCCGCTTCCGGCGCCGTTGATTTTTCACGGGCGATAGCCGCAAAATCCGCGTTCTTTGCCTGGAGAAGTTCCATCACTTTTCTGGCCTCCTCCTCGGAACCAACCACGATCTGCCTCACTCTGACCTGCTCCGGCCGTTCGAACTCTTCCGGGTTCGCCTGATAATACCGCCTCGCCTCCGACGACGACACGGACACGCCCCGGTATACTTCGCGGTTGAGCAGCCGCTCGATCATCATATCCTCCCAGATATCGGACTTCCATTTCTCGAAATCGATGCCGAGGCTCGCAAGCTCGTCTTTCACGTCTTTTCCGTGCTCCTTGCCCATCGTCGCAATCCGCGCGTTAATCTCGGGGAGGCCTATCTTGATGCGCTTGCGCTGGGCTTCGAGAACCATCATCTTGCGTTCAATGAGCCGGTTGAGGAATTCACTCTTGACTTCGAGCTCCACCTCGCGTTCGGGCTTGATCCCCGCCCGGGCGAACCGTTCCTGGAATTCGGCAAGCGTGATGGGATCGCCGTTCAACGTGGCCACAATCCGCACGCTGGGAGACAGGGCGGGGGAGGAAGCGGCAACGGGCTGCTTTTCTTCCTCCTTCTTGGTACAGGAGAAAAATAGAAGCCCCAGCAGAAGCGCCGGGGCTATGATAGCGTAAGTCAGTCGAGAGTTGTTCATGGCAACGGGAGGACTACTTGGTCCCCTGTTTCTGAGGGGCGGGCTGCACCGTCATGTGCGAGAGGTCCACGTCCTTGGGCTGGGCCAGCGAAGCAACGGCGGCGTCAAGGGCCTTTTCATTCACGTCGATCTTGGCTTTCGCCTTCAGCGTCTTGGCATACTCGAGGTACAAATCTCTCCGCTTCTCCTGCATCAGCCGCATCTTGAGCTGCGGCTCTACTTCCTTGAGGCTGATCTGTTTGCCTGCGGCGTTGCGTATCTTGTCCTTGTTGCTGTTGTAATAGTCGCGGACTTCCTGCTCCGTGGGCTCGGTCACCTTGCTCATTTTATCGCCGATCTCTTTTTTCAGGACCGAGTTAAAGAGCTCGTTTTTTGCGTCTTCCTGCATCCGGCGCTCCAGCTCTTTCTTGAGCGCTTCCTGGCGTTTTTTGTATTCTGCGTCTTTATCCAGGCCCTGCCGTTTCGCCTCCTGGATAACGAGCTCGATTCCGATCAGGTCATCAAGGAAGTCCTTCCGGGCCTTGGGGTCGGACACCACCGCCTGTTGCATTTGGGGCGTCAGGTCTTCAAGCTGTTTCTTAAAATCCGCGGCAGTGATTGCGCCGCGGTTGACTTTCGCGAGCACCACGCTGTCCGGTCCTTTGCTGCAACCGATCAGGGAAACGACAAGGGCGAGCACTACTCCAACGAGCGGTTTATGCATCTTCATGAAATTGGTTCCTCCAAAAGTACGAATTTTTCGCTTTTTGCGCCAAAACACGCATGAAAGTCGGGCATCTCAATGTTTATAACACACTAGAGTAGTTCCTGCAAGCACTTTTTCACCGCATCTGCCGTGCTTTTGAGCGATTCGTCGGGGAGCAGGATCTGGAGCGTATATTCGGGGATAAGCTTGATTTTCCCTTTGCTTTTCTTGATCAGCACCATGACCCGGTCCGGAGAAATGTTAGCGTTCCCGGCAAAGGTGATCTTGGCCGTGTCTTTGCCGGCGTCGATCCGGCTTACCATGGCCTTCTTCGCGATCAGCTTTACGCTCATGATCTCGAACAGATTGGCCGCGGGCTCGGGCAATTCGCCGTACCGGTCGCGGAGCTCCAGGCTGATGTCCCGGAGCTGGGCTTCGTCGGACGCGCTCGAAATCTCCTTATACGCCGCGAGCCGCAGGCTCACGTCCCGGATATAGTCCTCGGGGATAAAGGCGGAGGCGCGCATATTGATCAGCGTGTCGGGCTCCGTTGAAATCTCCTCGCCCCGGAGCTCCGCCATGGCCTCTTCCATCATCTGGGTATAAAGGTCGATGCCGATGGCAGCGATATGGCCCGACTGCTGTTTGCCGAGGAGGTTTCCCGCGCCACGGGTCTCCAGGTCCTGGGCGGCAATTCGGAAGCCGGCGCCCAGCTCGGACAGCTCCTGGATCGCGCGAAGGCGTTTCCGCGCCACGTCGGAGAGCGTTTCGTCCGCCGGTGCAAGCAGGTACGCGTAGGCCTTTTCCCTGCTCCTCCCTACCCGCCCCTTGATCTGATACAGGTCCGCAAGGCCGAAGCGGTCCGCGCGGTTGATGATGATGGTGTTTGCCGTGGGAATGTCGATGCCGGACTCGATGATCGTCGTGGTCACGAGCACGTTCAGCGCGCCCGCGAGAAACTTCGTCATCACGTCCTCGATCTCGTGCTCGTGGAGCTGGCCGTGGGCAATGCCGACCTTTGCTTCGGGCACCAGGCTGCCGACGAATTCGGCCATGCGCTCGATGCCGGCAACCCGGTTGTGCACGAAGAACACCTGGCCGCCGCGACCGAGCTCCTGCATGATCGCTTCGCGGATCACCCGCTTGCCGAAACGCGCGAGCACGACCTGGATCGCCTGCCGGTCCAGGGGCGGCGTCTCGATGATCGAGAGGTCGCGGATGCCGGCAAGCGACATGTGGAGCGTGCGCGGGATCGGCGTTGCCGTAAGAGTCAGTACGTCCACGAGCTTTTTAAATTCCTTGATCCGCTCCTTGTGCTTGACGCCGAACTTGTGCTCCTCGTCCACGACGAGGAGGCCCAGATTCTTGAAAACGATATCCCGCTGGAGAAGCCGGTGCGTGCCGATCACCATGTCCACGGTCCCGTTCTTCAAGCCCTTGAGCGTCTCCTGCTGTTCGGCCTTGGTCCGAAACCGGGAGAGCACGTCCACGCGGATGGAGAAGGGCGCGACGCGCTCCGAAAACGTGCGAAAATGCTGGTCCGCCAGCAGCGTCGTGGGCACGAGTACCGCGACCTGCATGCCGTCCTCCACGGCCTTGAACGCGGCCCGGAGCGCAACCTCCGTTTTGCCGTACCCCACGTCGCCGCACACCAGCCGGTCCATGGGCCGCGGCCGCTGCATGTCGGACAAGACGTCTTCGATGGCCTTTTGCTGGTCCGCTGTCTCCTCGAAGGGGAAGGCAGCCTCGAACTCGCGGTAGAGATTGTCCGGCGGGGTGAAGGACGCGCGGCTCTGGGCCTCGCGGGCGGCGTAGATGGCCACAAGCTCCTGCGCCATCGCGAGGATGTCCTTCTTCACTTTTTCCTTGGTCCTGGCCCAGGCGGGCGCGCCCAGGCGGTCGAGCTTCGGGGCCGAGCCTTCGACGCCGATGTACTTCTGCACTTTATCGAGGCTGTAAAGCGGCACGTATAACTTTGCGTCGGGTTCATACCGGAGCGCAAGGAAGTCGGTCTCGAAGCCGTCGACGTCGATATGCGTCAATCCCTGGTACTCGCCCACGCCGTAGTCCGTGTGGACCACGAAATCGCCGGGCTTCAGCTCCTTGAACGTGGAGAGAAAAGGAGCTGTTTTGGACCTTGCTGCTGCAGGCCGGTGGATCTTCCTGCCGAAGATCTCTTCCTCGGTGATGAAAATCCGGCCGAGCTCCTGCCACGCGAACCCCTCGGAGAGTCTGCCGATGGTGAAGGTGATCGGCCACGGCCCGCTCTCCTGGTCCACTCCCTGAGATGCCAGCGCCACGCCGAGGCCGTATTCCATGAACAGCTTCCTGACCCGGCTGCCGGCCTCATCAGTGCCGCAGACGATCATGACGCTGTTGAAGTCTCTCAGCCGTTTTAGTTTCTCCACGAGGCCCGCCATGGTTCCTTCGGCGGGCTCGCGCGCGTTCTCCTGCTCTTTTCCCACGATCGGCTTGGTAAGGCGAACGGAGAGCCAGGAAGCAGACTTCGTGTCCATGCGATGACCGCCGGCCCCCGTCCCGAGCAGGCGGACCTGAAGGGCGGGGAAACGGGCAAACTCGGCATCAACGCCTTCCTGGTCAAGATAGAGTTCCGCTGCTTCAGGCAGGGTTCTTCCTTCTTCAGTTTCCTCTTCTCTTCCTGCTTCGATCTTCCGGCCTTGTGCCTCGATCTCTCTCGTGACATCATCGGGCTCGATCACGGCAACAAGGCTGTTCTCAGGCAAATATTGGAACAGGCTTTCCATGTCGTAGAAAAACGGCGCAAGAAATTCCGCACCAGGGGGGAGCGTGCCTTCCCGCACCTGGTCGATCAGGGCCTCGTGGCCAGCGCGGCGTTCAAACCGCTCGCGCCCCGCATCGCTCACGATAAGCTCCCGGACCGGGAGGACCACTGCTTCTTTGATCTCGGAGATGGAGCGCTGGGTTTCCGGATCGAACTCGCGCAAGGACTCCAGGGTGTCGCCGAAGAATTCCATGCGCACCGGCTGCTCGTGGAGCGGTGAAAAGAAGTCGATGATCCCTCCCCTCCTGCTGAACTCGCCCACGCGCGTGACCAGGGAGGAAGATTCGTAGCCGATCGAAACAAGGGAGGAAGCGAGACTGTCGGGGTCGATCTGCGATTTCAGCGAGACGGTCCGTATCGAGTCCGCAAACAGCCCCCAGGGCGGGAGTTTCTGCATCAGCGACGGGACCGGCGCCACAAAGATGCCGGGAGTGCTGGAGATAAGACCGTAGAGGAACCGCATGCGCTCCCCGATTGTGCGGCTGTCGGGCGAGTCCGCTTCAAAGGGAAGCACACGCCACGCAGGGAACAGACGAATTTCCGGCTCTTTGTCCGCGCCCCCGGCAGGAGGCGTCTTCTGCACGAAAAAGTTCAGGTCTTCGACCAGTGCCTCTGCAACGTCTTCGCTCGGCGTGACCACGACGAGAGGACGGCCGAGTTCGCGTTGCAGGCCGAATAAAAAGAGGGCCTTGGAGGCCCCCCAGAGTTCGCTCACTTCGATCGTCTTGTTCCCTGCCTGGATTTCCCCGATGATCGGCAGGATAATGTCGTGAAGGCTTTTCATAATAGACGGAACACTATAGCACAGCGGCCGGAATGAATGCAATCGCAGGTGCGTGTCCTGCCCTGTTGATTGACTTTTTTTCCGTTCGTGGCGAGCCGTTTAGAGGGCAGGAGGGCGGGGAATCAGCACGGTCACCGCGGTCCCTTTGCCCCTGCTCCCGGAGATCGACAGCGCCCCCCCCCAGGTATTCACCCGTTCCCTCATGCCGAGAAGGCCCAGGGAGTTCGGGTCCGATAGTTCCTTTTCGGTAATGCCCTTGCCGTTATCTTCAACATGGAGCATCAGGCCGTCGGCCTGCTCGGTCAGGAGAATGGAGATCTTCGTCGCTTCTGCATGGCGGGCGGCATTGGTCAGGACTTCCTGAAAGATGCGGAACACCGTAGTGGTCCGGTCTTTATCGAGGCTGATTTCTTCGGGCTCAAAGACAACCCTGCAGGGAATGCCGGTCCTCTTTTCGAATTCTTCGGCCTGCCACTCGATGGCCGCGGTAAGGCCGAGGTGGTCCAGGATCCCGGGCCGCAAGTCCATGGATATTCTTTTCACGCTCTGGATCGTCGCTTCCACAAGTACGTCCATGGACTCCGCCCTCTCAATGGCCGCTTTTTGCTCCGGGGGCAGCCTTTTCCGAAGAAGGGAAAGGTCTATTTTCAGCGCCGTCAATGACTGTCCCAGGTCGTCGTGGATCTCGCGCGCGATCCTCGTCCGTTCGTCTTCCCTGGCGTCCTCAAGATGGACGGAAAGGTTCCGGAGCTGATCATTCATCATCGTCAGCTCCGCGGTCCGTTCTCGGACGAGGATTTCAAGCTCCTTTCGGGACCGGGAAAGCACTTCTTCCGCCCGCTTCCGTTCGGTGATGTCCCTGACCATCTCGATGACCGCAATGATTTCCCCCGAGGAGTCCCGCAAAGGAGATGAGGTAATGTCCAAGTGGAGGGCTGTTGTCTCTGTTGTCCGGTTCCGCTCGATGCGGTGGACCTGGCCGTCCTGGAAGGAAAGCTCGACCGGGCAGTCTTCGCAGATCGTTTGCCTCCCCTCGCTTGCCTGATAACAGATTTCGCCAACAAGATTGCCGATCATCTTACTGAAAACCTCATTCTGATAAATGACCTTGAAATTTTTGTCAATGATGACGAGACCGTCGCCGAGCGCCGCAATGACCGCCTCTGTTTTGGCCTTCTCCTGCTGGGAGATCGTTACAGCGGCAGTGAGTTTTTCTTCTGCCTCCTTGCGCTCGGCGATGTTCAGCATAAGCTCCTTGTTGATCCTGGAAAGCGAGAGGTACCGCCACAATGCCATGCCGCAAAGAACGAGAAAAAGGGCAACGCCGGCCCCAATGAGAATTCTCCTGGTCGTCCAGTACGAAGCAGGTGTCCCGTACCATCTGATATAAATGCGTCGATATTCCGGGCCTCCGGTAAAGCCCTGCAGTGCCCTGTTCAGCTGTTCCAGCAGTCGAATATTGTTTTTGCGCACAACCAAGCATCTTTCCCGTTCGAGGAACGGCTTCCCCACCTTTTTGATGCGCTCTTCCAGGCCGGCCTCCCTGGCGCTTTTCAGGATCATTGCGTCTTCGCCGGCAAACAAATCGACCTTGCCTGCCAGCAGTCTGAAAATACCTTCCTGGTAGGTGTCTTCGGTCTGCAGACGCAGGCCGGGCTGGTTTTTCAAGTGCTCGTCGGACATGCTCCCTTTGACGGCGCCCACGGTGTACCCCGCGGGCACTATGTTGGTATCAATGCTGCTTTGAGACCGGGCAAAAAAGGCAAGGTAGGTTACGTCGATCGGGGCGCTGAAGAGCATGACTTTCTCGCGCTCGCGGCTTTTAAGCAGCGTACCAACGTCTGCCTCGCCGCTCTCGATTGCGGTTATCATTTCCGGCCAGTCTTTTTTGCAGATATATTCCACCTGCAACCCCGCGCGTTTGGCTAGACTGTCCATGATATCCACAAAAAAGCCTGAAGGCTTGTTGGTATTCTTGTCCCAATAGGAGACCGGAGAGTAATCGCATTGGAACACAGCAACTATGGTATTCGCTTTTTTCTGCGCCGGTGCGACTGCGGCATTTGCCGACGTGCACCACGTCATGAGGACAAGAGCCGCGATGAAAGAACGGCCGAGAATGCTTTTCTTCTGTCGCATAGAGAAAGTCATGCAGCTCCTTTTTTCGCCGGCCATACAAACAGACCTGCCCTTGCTCCAAGCCTCAACGCCGAACATTCGAACTCCACGACGGAATGAAAAAGTGCCTTCAAGGTCCCTCCGGGTTCGCTCTCTGTTTTTCTCCCGAAGCCGCTGGGCTGATCACCGGGGTCTTGCTAGGTTTCCTTCAGACTACTATA
>JAJXTW010000259.1 GCA_021783455.1 Nitrospirota bacterium
TATCTGGATGTCCGGGCCATGCGGACCGTCGCGCTCAAGGCGGCCCAGAGCGTGCTCGTGTGCGGCAGCGGTGTTGCCGGTCTTTTGCTTATCAAGCTCGCGCGAGCCATGGGCGCGGGAAACATCATAGCGACCGACATCAGCTCCTTTCGTTTGGAAAAAGCAAAAACCTTCGGCGCCAATCATACGATTACTGCCGGCCAGGATGTGCCCGCATTCGTGAGATCAATCAACGATGGCCGCCTGGCCGATGCCGTGATCCTCTGCGCAGGCGCGATACCTGCTGCCAAGACCGCACTTGCCTCAGCAGAACGGGGCGGCACGATCCTCTTCTTTGCCGTGCCGAAACCCGGCGAGACCGTGGACGTGGACTTCAACCCCTTCTGGCGCGACGATATCACGATCAGGACCTGCTACGGCGCTGCTCCCCTCGATAACATGCAGGCCCTCGACCTCATCAGGCACAACACGGTCACGGTAACGGACATGGTAACGCACCGGTTCAGCATCGATAGGATCGGCGAAGCATTCATGACCGGAGCAAAACCCGACGGGTGCATGAAAATTGTTATCGAGCCGAACCGCTGATGTCCCTGAAACAGTGTTTCCGTCCCTCTTCCCCTACAATTCTTTTGACTCTTTGCTCCATTCCCTCTATAATTTCAAATTATGACTGAAAAGATCGGAGTGATCGGAGCAGGCGCCTGGGGCACAGCTTTGGCCATGCTGCTTGCCGACCAGGGACAGGACGTTACTCTCTGGATGTACGAGAAGGACCTTGCAGAAGAAATGGCACGGACGCGCGAGAACCGGGTCTATCTCCCCGGGTTCACCTTGCCCCCATCCATTGCCGTGACCTCTTCTCTCGAAAGTGCTGTAAAGGACAAATCCCTGCTGCTTTCCGTCGTCCCTTCCCATACGGTCCGCACGGTAACAAAGCAGTACGCGACCTTTCTTCCGAAGAACGCCGTCATCGTAAGCGCATCCAAGGGCATCGAGATCGACACCCTCATGCCGCTGTCCGAGATTTTCAAAGACGTCCTGTCCAGGGAATTCCACAGCCGGCTTTGTTTCCTCTCCGGCCCGAGTTTTGCCAAAGAAGTGGCCCAGAAGATGCCCACGGCCATCACCCTCGCCTGCTATGATCCCGCAATCGGGAAACGTGCGCAGGAGGTTTTGAGCAACTCCTATTTCCGCGTGTATACGAACCAGGACGTGATCGGCGTGGAACTCGCGGGATCTCTTAAGAACGTCGTGGCCATAGCAGCGGGCGCGCTCGAAGGCATGGGCTTCGGCTACAACACCACGGCTGCTCTTCTCACGCGCGGGCTTGCTGAAATGGCGCGGCTCGGCGCAGCCATGGGCGGGAAGCCCGCCACCTTCTCGGGGCTCGCGGGCATGGGGGACCTCGTCCTCACCTGTACCGGGGGGTTGTCCCGGAACCGAACGCTCGGCACGAGGCTCGGTAAGGGCGAGAAACTCGATGCTATCATGAAGGGCGCGAAAACCGTTGCCGAAGGCGTGAAAACTTCCAAGGCGGCGCGAGACCTTGCCAGGAAATTCAACATTGAAATGCCGATCGTCGATGAAGTCTATCAGATCCTGTACGAAGGCAAGGACCCCCGGCTGGCGCTCAAGGACCTGATGACTCGGGAGCTTAAGGAAGAATAACCGGCCGCAACCTTCCCCGTGAAAGAGTATGAATAAAGCAGATCTTACCAAGCTCCTCCAGGCTGTCCGCTCGGGCACAATCGATGTCGAAGCAGCGCTCGACCGGCTGAAGAACCTGCCCTTCGAGGACATGACCTACGCCCATATCGACCACCACCGCCATTTGCGCCACGGCATGCCCGAGGTCATCTACTGCGAAGGGAAAACGCTCGAACAGATCGCCGGCATCGCAAAGCGCATGCTCAAAGCCGGAAGCGACGTCCTGGCTACGCGGGCGAACGAAACTGTTTACCGGGCAATAAAAAAAATCGATCGCCGGGCCGTGTACCACAAGGCGTCTCGCGCCATCGTCATAAAACATAAAGACGAGAAGCTCACCCAGGGAATCGTGCTCGTATTGACCGCCGGCACGTCGGACATCCCCGTGGCAGAAGAAGCCGCAGTCACGGCAGGAATGCTCGGCAGCTCGGTCCAGACGGTGTATGACGTCGGAGTGGCCGGCATCCACCGCATCTTGAGCAAGCGCGACCTCCTCGACGCGGCGCGGGTGCTTATCGTGGTCGCGGGCATGGACGGCGCGCTCCCGTCGGTCGTGGGCGGGCTCGTGGACAAACCCGTGATCGCCGTTCCGACGAGTGTGGGATACGGAGCAGGCTTTCAGGGACTGGCCCCGCTCCTTACGATGCTCAACTCCTGCGCCTCAGGCATCGCCGTCATGAACATCGACAACGGCTTCGGGGCCGGCGTTTTGGCGCACCGGATAAATCTGTTGGGAGAAAAAAGCAAAAGCTGATTTTCTCGCAAAGGCGCAAAGGTCGCAAAGAAAAGCTAAGAATTAAGCCTGGATTAGAATTTGTTTAAAAGACAAATCCTTACTTTTTTTGGTTTCCTTGGCGACCTTTTGCGCCTTTGCGAGAAACAAGACTTCGCTTCTGGTTTGTATCTATGACACTTGCCTACTTCGACTGTTTTTCCGGCATATCCGGCGACATGACCCTGGGCGCCCTCGTGGACGCGGGCGTGCCGATCGAGGTGCTGCGGGCTGAGCTTGAGAAGTTGAATCTGCCCGGATACGAAATCACGGCCTTGAAAGTAATGCGCGGAGGCATCTCGGCGACCAAAGTGCATGTCTGTATCGAAGAGAAGGAGCAGCCGGCCCGCCATCTGTCGGACATCCGGGGAATTATCGAAGCATCAACACTGTCCTCGTCGCTCAAGCGGAAAAGCATCGCGATCTTCGAGAGATTGGCGGAGGTGGAGGCCAAAGTTCACGGCACGGCACCGGACCAGGTCCACTTTCACGAAGTTGGGGCCGTCGACGCCATCGTCGACATCGTCGGTTCGGTCATCGGCCTGGAAAAGCTCGGCATCACAACCATTACCGGCTCGCCTGTTAACGTGGGCTCGGGTACGATCAAAACCGCGCACGGCACGCTGCCGGTGCCGGCCCCTGCCACGGCGGAGCTTCTCAAGGGGATTCCAAGCTACGGTTCATCAACCCCTTTCGAGCTCACCACGCCTACGGGAGCCGTTATTCTGAGCACACTGGCCTCAAACTTCGGTCCCCTGCCGCAGATGAGCGCGAGTCGCATCGCTTATGGCGCAGGCAACAGGGAGCTCGAAGGCCGGCCGAACGTGCTTCGGCTCCTGATCGGAGAGCCGGCGGGCTCCTACGAAGAAGACACGTCGCTTGTTATCGAGACGAACATTGACGACATGAACCCTCAGGTTTATGATTATCTTATCGAGAAGCTCATGAAGCAGGGCAGCCAGGACGTTTACCTCACGCCGATCATCATGAAAAAAGGAAGGCCCGCTATCCTGCTTTCCGTTCTCACGGAGAAGGCGAACAGCGAAGCAGTGCTCGATACCATCTTCCGCGAGACCACGAGCATCGGCGTGCGCATCCGGGAAGCGGGCAGGAAGAAACTTTCACGGGAGATCCGGGAAGTCGAGACAAGGTACGGCAAGATCAGAGTGAAGATCAGTAAGCGCGGGGATGAAATACTGACAGTGACGCCTGAACATGATGACTGCCGCAGAATTGCGGAGGAGAAGCAGGTTCCGTTGAAGACGGTGATGGAAGAAGCGAAAAATGAGTTTTCACGCGGAGCTTGCTATATTGTAGAAAGTAGCTAAGCCGCGGCAAAAACGGCTATACTCTTTCTTGATTTGGAACCAGCTGGGGAGTTGGTAAATCCAAACCATAGAAAGGAG
>JAJXTW010000260.1 GCA_021783455.1 Nitrospirota bacterium
ATTGCGATCAGGATTGTGACGCAAGGGACAGCAAGGAGGGTTGCTTCTGAAAAACTTCGGGATAGGGATACGGCAAGAAGTACGAAAATAAGAATTGCACTGCCGCGTAGCGGCTTAGTTCAACCAGCATATGGTAACACAACCCGCACGGTGAAGCAAAATGAAATCGAGGCCTCTTCATTCCGGAGAATTGAAACGGCCCTTTCCCAGTTGCGTTGCCTCCTGATTTCGACTATACTATTAATTAATAGGGTTTTTACTACTGAATAAGAGGGTATTTACTACTAAAATAACAGGGTATTTTAACTCAAATTTATTCAGGTCGGGAAGGGAAGTATGGATTGGGGCGGCACGACAAAGGGGGGGGCAACAGGCGCCGGCCAGTGCCGCGAAGACCAATTGGACTACCGCGGGCTGTTCGATACTGCCAAGGACGGCATGGTCCTGATCTCTCCGGTCACAGGCGAGATCATTGAAGTGAACCAGTCTTTCCTCGGCCTGTCCGGCCTGGCCCGCAGCGAGGTGTTGGGCAGCCTGTTCTGGGAGATGCGGCCGCTGAAAAATACGGACATCGGACGGGTGGTCTTAACGGAGTTGCGCGCCAAGGACTACATCAGTTATGACGATCTGCCCTTCGAATCGGGGGACGGAAAGATCATCCCCGTCGAGATGACGTGCAGCGTCCACGCGCTCGGCAGCGGGAAGTTCATCCAGTGTACGATCCGCGACATAACCCGGCGGAAGTCGATCGAGGAGGCCCTGTGGCGGTCCGAATCGCGGTTTCGGACCCTCTTCAAGGAGGCGGCGATGGGAATTGCCATCGTTGACGTCAGGGGCCGCATTGTCGAGCACAATCATCAGCTGGAAACGATGCTCGGGTACAGCGACAAGGAGATCATCGGTAAACACTTCACCGCGTTCAGCCACCATGAAGACCTGGCGCCGGATCTCCTGATGCACAAGGAACTGCTTGCACGGACGTGTGATTCCTATCGGCAGGCGCTCCGGTGCATCAGGAAGGACGGCGACATTGTCTGGGGACTGCTGGCCGTGTCCCTGATCCGCGACCGCGCGGGCTCGCCCCTCTATGCCATCCGCATCATCGAGGACATCACGGACCGAAAGCACGCTGAAGAGTCCATCGTCAAATCCCGCAATTTTTTTCTTACGCTGATCGATGAACTGCCCAACCCGATACGCCGCACCGATGCGAACGGCAAATGTGATTACTTTAACAAGACCTGGCTGAATTTTACCGGCAAGACCATGGTCCAGGAACTGGGCGAGGGTTGGATCCGGGGGGTTCACCAGGAGGACCGGGAGCGTCTTTTAAAAAGTTTTCGCGGCTCCTTCGCAGCCCGCTGCCCCTACACCCGGGAGTACCGGCTGGCCGCGGGCAACGGGGAATTCCGGTGGGTCTCCGAGTTCGGACGACCGTTCAACGACATCGACGGGAAATTCGCAGGCTATATCAGCTCCTGCTATGACGTCCATGACCGGAAGAACTATGAGGAGACGCTCCGTTCGGTCTCGGTCACCGATGACCAGACGGGGCTCCTGAACCGGAGGGGGTTCTTTGCTCTTGCCGAACGGCAGCTCAAGATCCTCAGCAGGACCAAGAAAGGAGCCCTGCTCTTTTATGCGGACCTGGACCGGCTAAAAGAGATCAATGATACGCTGGGCCACCCCGCCGGCGACGCGGCCATCGTCGAGACCGCCGCGGTCCTGAAAAAGATCTTTCGTGAATCCGACATTATCGCGCGCCTGGGCGGCGACGAGTTTGCCGCTCTCCTGCTGGAGAACACGGAGATCGAGGACGAAAACGTGATCATGAACCGTTTGCATGCCTGCATCCGCACTGAGAATGAGAAGCCGGGGCGGCGGTATGCCCTGTCCTTGAGCGCGGGGATCGTGCGGTATGATCCGGCGCATCCCTGCTCCCTTGATGAGTTCATTTCGCGAGCGGACACCCTCATGTACCGGGAAAAGAAGGCAAAACACCTCTCTCTGAACTCCCGCCCTGACCCTCTTCCCTGACCCCGTCGAGTTAGGAAAAAGCCGCTACGGAAGCATCGCGCTGGTCCCAAAAAACCGCAGGCACAGATCGCGACCCGGGGGGCTCTTGACTCATAAGGGCCATTGCAGTACAATCAAGACCTTGCGAGCGCTCGCCTCAATGGATCAAAAAGACCTTACAACGTTAAAAAACTGGTTTGCCGGCTATTGCCTTTCCTTTTCCATGCCTGGCCAGGAAGACCAGCGGAATATCACGATCAAGAAGGACCATACGTATCATGTCTGCCTGAACGCGCTCCGGATCGCCCGGGACCTGAATCTGGGCAAGCGGGAACTGCTCCTTGCCGAAACGATCGCCCTGCTCCACGACGTCGGCCGGTTTGCGCAATATCAGCAGTACAAGACTTTCGACGACGGCCTGTCGACGAACCATGCGGCCCTCGGCGTCAAAGTACTTCTGGAAAAGGCGGTGCTCCGGGAGCTGCCCGACCACGAGCAGAAACTGATCCTCCGCGCCGTGACCCTGCATAACGTCTTTACCCTTCCCGCAGAGCTCGACGCAGCGACGAGGCTGTTCGCCAACCTGGTCCGGGACGCGGACAAGCTCGATATCTGGCGGGTGTTGATTGAATATTACGGGCAGGACCAGGGGAGCCGGGCGACCGCCGTGGGCCTGGGGCTTCCCGATGCGCCGGAATACTCGCCGAAGGTCCTTGCCAGCCTTCGGGGCGGCAACATGGCCCGGAAGGCCGACCTTGAGACCCTGAACGATTTTAAGCTGCTTCAGCTCACGTGGATCTATGATCTCAATTTTGCCGGTTCCGTGCGAATGGTGGTCGAGCGGGGCTATATCGATAAAATCGTTGATACGCTTCCGAAAAACGATGAGATCAGGCAGGCAGTGGAGGTCGTCCGCGCCCATGTGAACGGGAAGCTGCAGGCGCGCTGATGCTGCAGAGCCCGGGAAAAGACGAAATTTGGCTTTACTCGGCCCCATGTTTTTTGGTATGATGCACGCGAAAATCACTCAAGCAGATGTTGACTACGGAGCGCGCAGAGGATAATCCCGATTCCGAGTTTTTCTCCGCACCCCCCTTGCAGTACATTGATTTCTGTTTGTTTATCCCCGAAGGAGTTCCATGAGAAATAATATCGTATCGCTGGGCGCCGATGAACTGAAGTATGAGATCCGCGAGATCGTCGCCGTGGCCAAGGAATTCGCCAAACTGGGTCTCGAGATCAACTGGGAAAACATCGGCGACCCGGTGCAGAAAGGCGAAAAGCTTCCCGACTGGATCAAGGACATCATCACCTCGACCATGCGGGAAGACATGACCTACGCCTACTCGCCGACCAAGGGGCTCGATGCGACACGGGAATACCTCGCCCAGCGGGCGAACAAGAACGGCGGCGTCAAAATCACGAAAGAGGACATCATCTTTTTCAACGGGCTGGGCGACGCCATCAGCAAGGTCTACGGCCAGCTCCGGAAAGAGTACCGCGTCATCGGTCCCAGCCCGGCCTACAGCACGCATTCGTCCGCGGAAGCGTCGCACGCGGGCTCGGAATACGTGTCCTATAAGCTCGATCCCAACAACCACTGGTACCCGGACCTGAACGACCTCCGGATGAAGGTGAAATACAACCCCTCCATTTCCGGCATCCTGGTCATCAACCCGGACAATCCCACGGGCGCCGTCTATCCGCGCGAGGTGCTGCTCGACATCGTGGCCATCGCGAAAGAGTACGACCTGTTCGTGGTCTGCGACGAGATCTACATAAACCTTACCTACAACGGCAAAAAGGCCGTGCCCCTTGCCGACGTGATCAACGGCGTCTGCGGCATTTCAGATCG
>JAJXTW010000029.1 GCA_021783455.1 Nitrospirota bacterium
AACACGAAATTGTTTCTGGCTCATGGACACCTCCTTGCGAAGGAGTATGCCACAAAGAGCCTAAACTATCAAGAACTAAATTGACAAAGCACTAGGGTCTTAGACAACGAAGACAAAATATCGTGAACGGAGGAAGGCCATGTATAAAACTGAGATTCTCGAACGAAAACGTCTCGAGAGGGGGGAGAGCTACACCGAGATTGCGGATAGACTGGGAATGCATAAAGTGACTGTTTCGAGAACGCTAAAAGGCGTAACCATGAAACCGCGGACCGTAAAAATGCTGGCGGATTATCTGGGTGTTGAAATGGAGCGGATAGTACAGCTTGCCTTACTGTCAATCTGGGTAACTCTTTCATGGTCGGACTCCTACGTTTTGGAGTTGGAAAGAGTACTGTTTGTGTAGTTGCCCAAGATAGCACAGCGAGTATTCCGAGGTGGGACTGCAACGATTCTGAAATTTTCAGAAAAGGGTAAGGCGATAGAGCCTTGCCCTTTTTATTTTTTGAGATCGAACACAAAAATATGATACTATCAGCGGACAGCTTATGGAGCGAGCTTCCGAAAGGGGAGATGGATGAAGGATTTCTTGACCGTCGCAAGCGATGCGGCGCGCGCGGCCGGATTGCTGTTGCGTGAGAATATACAAGGGAAACGGGAAATTACCTACAAAGGCGATATTAATCTGGTCACCGAAATGGATATGCGCTCGGAACGCGTTGTGGTGGAGATGCTGCTTGCTTCTTTTCCGGGCCATGGAATCATCGCCGAGGAGGAGACGAAAATTCAGACAGCGTCCGGTTATCAATGGATCATCGATCCCCTGGACGGCACTACGAATTATGCACATGGCTATCCTTGCTTCTCCGTGTCCATAGCGCTTGAACATAAAGGCGAGGTCATTGCCGGCGTGGTGTATGACCCCATGAGAGATGAGCTGTTCTCGGCGCGGAAAGGCGCGGGGGCGACCCTGAACGGGAGGGCAATTAAGGTCTCGGGTACAGACAGGCTTATCCAGAGTCTGCTGGCCACCGGCTTTCCTTATGACCGGAAGACAAGTGAGAAAAATAATCTGGATTATTTCCATGATCTTCTCATGGCCTCCCAGGAAGTCCGCCGCGACGGATCTGCGGCTCTTGATCTCTGTTACGTAGCGTCCGGAAGGTTCGACGGTTTCTGGGAGCTCAAGCTGAAACCGTGGGACGTTGCCGCAGGGAGCCTTATTGCGCGTGAAGCGGGCGGGATGGTGTCGGATTTCACGGGCACAGGCTTCAGCATTCACAGCGACGAGCTTCTGGCAAGCAACGGAAGAATTCACGGGGCACTGGTCGATATCCTCCAGTCGGTCCGGAAGCGCGGAGGATCACGGACCCCCTGACGTTCATTGATATCGTTATGAAGACGAAAATATCATCTGACACCGCGCTTATTCGATGCGCGGGTTACGACAGCGGCAACATTCAGCGCGCTGTGCAACAAGCCGTGGACCTGCTTGGCGGCATGCATGTTTTTGTCAAGCCGGGAGACCGGGTTCTTGTAAAACCGAATCTGCTGAAAGCACGGCCGCCGGAGGCCGCCGTCACCACCCATCCCGAGGTGGTACGGGCAGTGATACGTCTTGTGCAGACAGCCGGCGGCATTGCGATGGTAGGCGACAGCCCCGGTATGGGCGATCTAAAGAAGGTAGCAGAGAAGTCAGGCATTCTCGACGTCGTGCTGGAAGAGGGGGCGGAGCTGGCGGAGTTCGATGAGGCCGTTCAGGTAAAAAATAACGGGAGATTTCAACACTTCGAGGTCTCGAAGCAGGCTTATGACGCTGACGTGATTATCAACCTTCCGAAGCTCAAGACCCACGGCATGACGACGCTTACCGGTGCGGTAAAGAACCTCTTCGGCTGCATTCCGGGAAAGCGCAAGGTCCAATGGCACTTCAATACCGGCGTGAACCACGACCTGTTCATGCGGATGCTTCTGGAATTATATCTGTTGCTCAAGCCGAGTCTTACGATCATGGATGCCGTCATCGGCATGGAAGGGAACGGTCCCGGCAGCGGAGATCCGCGTCAGATCGGCGCTGTTCTTGCGGGCCGTGACGCAGTCGCAATTGATGCTGTGTCGGCAAAACTGGTCGGCGTGTATCCGGACCGGCTTCCCCTGATCCGGGCGGCTGAAGCGCTCGACATCGGCGAAACAAAGCTGGACCGCATCACGGTTCTCGGCAATGCCATCGAGAGTATGGCTGTCAATACATTCCGGCTCCCTGCTCAAGAGCATCTCGAATGGAAGCTTCCCGAATGGGCCCGGCGATCACTCAAGAATGCATTGACGACAAAACCCGTGATTGATCATGGCCAATGTATTACCTGCGGCGTTTGCCAGGGCCACTGCCCCCAGGGCGCGATAGAAGTACGGAATAAAAAACTGGTCATAGACTACCGGAACTGCATACGCTGCTTCTGCTGTCAGGAGTTCTGCCCCCAGGGCGCCATAACCGTTGGCAAGGGATGGGCACTTACCATCCTTCCGTGAACACGTACCCCGGAACTCCGCAATCTCTCTCCTTGCGTTACGGGAAATACCGATAAAAGAACGAGAAGCGCGTCGGACTTCTGAATTACTTCATGAGAACGAAGCCGGCGTCGTTTCCCGCTTGATCGCTTTTTTCAGCATCTCAATTGATGGAACATTTTTGAGCCTCCCGGACTCATCCACATACATCCTTCACGTAAGCCCCGGAGCATTGCCTCCCTCAAAAGCATCTTTCCCGTTGATCCAGAGTGAAGGCGAACCGTTGATGCCTCTGCTGACAGCGTCGTCGTAATAGATTGTTTCGTAATTGACCTCGGCGTCAATGCCCAATTCCTGAAGTGCACGCTCCACGTTTTCGCGGAGCGTGTAGTAGGACCCGCAGATTTCCGACATGAAAATATCGATCTTGATTGGCATATCATTCGGCTACGGAAAACATCATTATCCCGCAAAGGCGTTAAGATGAGGAATTTTACGGGAAGACGGCTCAAGGGACTTTGGGGTTGCCGCGAGAAACGGCATGTTCTCTATTTCCGTCTATCCGACGTGGATGATCTGTACGGGGCAGGCGTCTGCGGCCTCCTGCACCTTGTCCAGGAGCTCTCCGGGCGCCTCTCCTTCGGCAGGGTTCCCGCCAGTCCGGTGCTTCTCAACGACCTCGCTCCAGTTATCAACGGTGTTTTGCTCGAAGAAATCCGGACAAATAGTCCAGCATGATTCGCAGCTGATGCACTCCTCCCGGTCGATTGAAACTTTTGTCTTTGCCATGATGCACCTCTCCTCCTGGAAATTCCGCAATGTCACGGCTTACGGGTCCGCGGTCAGGACTTATTTGCCCTCCAGCACGTCATCCACCCACGAGAGTGCGGCCGACACGCTTGGGAAGCCGATGGTGCTGGTCAGCAGAATGATGGTGTGCCTGATCTCCCCGGGTTTAGCGCCTGCCGCCTGCGCGCGACGGACGTGGGAATGGACCGAGCCTTCGGATCGCACGGATGCCGCGGCCGCAAGCTGGATGAGTCTCGCCGTCTTCTCGTTCAAGGGGCCGGCTGCTTTGGTTGCCTTACCGAGGTTCTCTACGGCCTTGATCACCCCTTTATATCTTTTCTGAATTCCCAGGTACTGCGCAGGCAGTTTCGGCATATGATGTCTCCTCTCGGGCGGCAAGTTATTTGACAAGTTTCGGTTGGCGAAGTCCTTTTTTAAGTGTAAGCAAAAGAGGGGCATTAGTCAAGGACGCCGTCTATTTTGCCCACTGAGCAGTTCCCTGCCCCTGTATTGACAATTGTTTCCCTGCCGTGTATGTTATCACTACAGTACGTATCTTTTGTCATTTATCTGCCGCCCGTACTTGATTGTCGCTGGCAGTTTTTCTGCGAGGCTTGCTATGATCCTGAACAGAATCCGGGAAACCGCAGGTCGATACCCCGACGCCCTTGCCCTGCAGATCAAGGCAAATGACCGGTATCGGCAGTATACCTATCGACAGGTCCTGGCGAACATTGCGTCCGCAGCACGCTCCTTATCCGAGCGAGGAATAGCAAAAGAGGACCGGCTGGCCCTCCTTTCGGAAAACCGTCCGGAGTGGATCTTCGCCTACCTTGCCACGGTGTCGCTCGGTGCGGTGATCGTACCGCTCGATGCACAACTGACGGAAAAGGAAGTTGCTCTGCTTCTTGCGAGCTCGGAAGCCAAGGCTGTTTTTGTCTCGGCAACGACGAGGACAAAACTCCCCCAAAGCGGTCCTTTCATGATCATCTCCTTCGATCCGGGAAATGACCTTTTCTTTTCCGATATGCTGACGGCCCATCCCGATGCTTCTCTTCCTTCCCCTCCGTCCGCTGGTGATGTTGCGGCTCTCCTGTACACCTCGGGCACGACCGGAGACCCGAAAGGGGTTATGCTGACGCAGGGGAACCTGGCGTCGAATTGCGAGAGCTGTATCAAGCTTGACATCGTTTATCCAGGCGACAACATGCTGTGTATTCTCCCGCTGCATCACACTTATCCCGCCATGGCGTCCATGCTGCTTCCCCTTTCGACCGGGGCCGCGGTCACGCTGTTGAACAGCCTCAAGGGCCCCGATATCCTGGCCTGCATGCAGGAGACCAAGGTCAGCATTCTGCTCGGCGTGCCCCAGTTGTTCATGGGTTTGCGCCGCGCGATCTTCGACGCGATCCAGAAAAAACCTGCGCCTGTGCGGTCGATCGTCAAGCTGCTCCTCAGGGTGAACGGGCTGCTCAGGAAGACCGCGGGAGTGAACATCGGCAAGGCCGTCTTTGGCAAGGTGCACGCGATGTTCGGCGAGACTTTCAGGCTCCTGGCGAGCGGCGGGGCCCGGCTCGATCCGGATGTATATCTTGACATGACCAATCTGGGGTTCACTATCATCGAAGGGTACGGTCTGACCGAGACGTCGCCGGTCGCCACCTTTAATCCGCTCTCGAAACAGAAGGCCGGCTCCATCGGCATTCCGGTCCCCGGCGATGAAGTCGCGATCATGAATCCCGATGAGAACGGCCAGGGCGAGATCGCCGTACGCGGGCCGAACGTGATGCTCGGCTATTACAAGAAACCGCAGGAAACCGCCGAGGTGCTCCGGGACGGATGGTTCTTTACAGGAGATCTCGGTTTCCGCGACAAGGATGGATACTTTTTCATCACCGGCCGCTCGAAGGAGATGATCGTGCTTGCAACGGGGAAAAAAATATTTCCCGACGAGCTCGAAAAGTTCTACAAGCGGATTCCGTCGATCAAGGAGATCTGCCTGCTCCAGGGAGACCGGGGGCTGGAGGCGGCCGTGGTGCCGGACTTCGATTATCTCAGAAAGATGAATCTGTCCAACTCGCGCGAGACCATTGCCTTCGAGATCGAGGACCTTTCCAAAGACCTTCCGCCGTACAAGCGGATCACGGGGCTCAGGATTTTCAAGGACCCGTTGCCAATCACGCGGATGGGCAAGCTCAGGAGAAGCAAGGTAAAGGAACTCTATGACCGGAGCAGCGAGCGCGTTGAGAAGGCGGAACAGGAGCTCGACCGCAGCGCGCTTTCGGACCCCGTTGCCAGGAAACTGCTGGAGTGTCTTGCGCCCTTTTCCGCAAAAAAGACCATCGTGCCTGACGACAACCTGGAATTGGACCTCGGGCTTGACTCGCTTGGCCGCGTGGAGCTGGTGGTGAGCGTCGAGAAATCATTCGGCATCACGCTCCCCGAATCCTTTGGCTCCGAAGTCTTCACCGTGGGGGACGTGGTCTCAAAGATCAAGGATCTGCTGGCAACAGGGCCGGTATCCGCGGACGCAAGCGTAAAGATGTCGTGGTCCGAGATCCTGACGCAGGAGCCTTCGGAGGATCTTCTTTCGTTGCTTCGAATTGAATCCGGGCCCCTGTTGAATGCGGCAAAATATTTTTTAAAAATGTTTGATAACCTGCTGTTCATGATTTATGGCCGGCTGTCCGTACGCGGCCTTGAACATCTCCCTTCAAGGGGTCCCTATATCATAGCGCCGAACCACTTGAGCCTTGCCGATGCTCCTGCGGTCGTTGCCGCTATCCCCTGGAAAGTCGCTTCCCAGTCGTTCTTCCTCGGCACGACTGATTACTTCGGCGGCCCGGCCTCTTCCAAAATCGCCAGCGTCATCAACGTGATCCCCGTGGACATGGATGCGCGGCTTTACGGTGCAATGCAGCTGTCGGCCCATGTGCTCAGACAAAACAAGATCCTGTGTGTGTTCCCGGAGGGAGGCCGTTCACGCGACGGCGGCATCAAGGAATTCAAGAAAGGCGTGGGCATCATCTCAAAGGAATTGAACATGCCGGTTATTCCGGTCGCGATCAAGGGGACCTATGAAATGCTGCCGCCAGGCAAGCGATTTCCCAGGCCGGCCAGGATCAGCATAATGTTCGGCGAGCCGGTTTACCCTGAAGGCAAGGATTCCGATGAAATCGTAAAAACGTTGTATCAGCGGGTGGTTGAGTTGCTGGCCCGGGATAAGTAGCCCGGTTATTCCTCTCGAACCGAAGAACGTCTTCATTACTTGACACTTGACGAAAACCGGGAAGGGGCGTGTTTTTTGGCTGGTCCGGACTCTGTCCGGTTTGGGATTTTGGAGCAGAATATGAAACGCAGTAAACCGTGGTTCCTGTTTTGTGTAATCGTACTTCTGGCTTCCTGCGCTTCCCTGCATGGACCGCCGGCTCCAGCGCCGAAGCCGAAAATAGCACTTGTGCTCGGAGGCGGCGCAGCCCGGGGGTTTGCGCACGTGGGCGTGATCCGCGCGCTGGAGCAGGAGAAGATTCCTATCGACATGATTGTCGGCACCAGCGTAGGCAGTCTCATCGGTGCTATTTATGCCGCCGACACCAACAGCTTCGAGCTGGAGTGGACCGCCTTTTCGCTCCAAAAGGACGATCTCCTTGATTACGGGGTCCTGACGGCCTTTACCGGAATGGGCGTTGCTAAGGGTGACAAGCTGGAAGAATTTGTAAAAAACAAGGTATCGGCTCAGAACATCGAAGACCTCAAGCTCCCCTTTGCGGCGATTGCGACTGACCTGAACAGGGGAACGCGGGTGGTGCTCGACCATGGCTCGGTGGCCACGGCCGTTCGCGCGAGCAGCGCCATCCCCGGGGTTTTCAACCCCGTTGATTACCAGGGGCGGCTGCTCGTTGACGGGGGCGTGGTGGATAACCTTCCGATTTCCACGGCACGAGAACGCGGCGCCGACATTGTTATTGCCGTGGACATCAGCGAGAACGTGACAAACTTTAATATTTCGAACATCATAGAGGTGATGCTCCAGTCAGTCTCCATCATGGCGGCCGAGAACGTGAAGTATAAGCGGAAGGAGGCTGATGTACTCATTTCACCCGCTGTCGGGAGCGTCGGCATGCTGGACTTCAGCCAGAAGAAACAGTGCATGCTGGCGGGCATCGAGGCCGCGCAGAAGGCCATGCCGATGATCAGGGAAAAGATCGAGGAATGGGTGAAGAAGAAAGCGGCGCAAAAATAATTTTTGGTAACACTCCTCGGGCTCTGTGAAGGATATTTCATGCTTAAGAAAATAAAAGTCATCCTCGAGATGATAAAATTCGAACACACCATTTTCGCACTTCCCTTCGCCTTTACGGGCGCTTTGATGGCCGCCCATGGGCTGCCGGCGTGGGGCAAGGTCTTCTGGATCATCGTGGCCATGGTCGGCGCCCGTTCGTCCGCCATGGGATTCAACCGCTGGGCGGACCGTACGTTCGATGCGGAAAATCCGCGTACGAAGGAACGGGCTTTGCCGAAAGGCCTGGTTACGCCCCGGCAGGTGGTCCTTTTCACCGTGGTTTCATCGGCCATACTCATTGGTGCGGCCTATATGCTGAACCCCCTTGCATTCGCTCTTTCGCCGCTCGCTCTTGCCATCGTCTTCTTCTATTCCTATACCAAACGGTTCACGTTCCTTGCGCATGCTTTTCTCGGGCTGGGGATCGCCGGCGCTCCCCTCGGAGCATGGATCGCAGTGTCGGGAAAATTCGAAACGCCGGCCCTCGTGCTGGGCGCGGCGGTACTGTTCTGGCTGTTGGGGTTTGACGTGTTGTATGCGCTCCAGGACATCGACTACGACCGGAACGCCGGGCTCCACTCCATACCTCAGCGCTTCGGCATCAGTCGCTCGCTCTGGATTTCCCGGGCTTCCCATGCGATCACCATGGCATTGCTCTTCGTACTTGCTCCGCTGCTTTCTCTGGGCGGCTACTACGTGGCCGGAGTCATCATCTCCCTCCTGTTGATCCTGTACGAACATTCGCTCGTAAAAAAAAGCGATCTATCAAAACTCAACTTTGCCTTCTTTAATATGAACGGCTATATCAGCGTAACTATTTTTTTCTTTACCCTTCTCGATTTCCTGGCATGAGCCGGTTTTGCCCAAAAAGAGGGTTAT
Organism: Nitrospirota bacterium; assembly: GCA_021783455.1. Lineage (GTDB taxonomy): Bacteria > Nitrospirota > UBA9217 > UBA9217 > UBA9217 > JAJYKN01. The sequence continues at coordinate 8,459 of JAJXTW010000029.1, forward strand.
TGCTGATTGACAAAGAGCGAAAATGCTGGTAACTTTATATCGCTTTTGCGAACAATGAGAAACCGCATTGTTTCATCAAGAGCTGTTCTTTCCTCCAAAAAAAATATGGGTCATCATTTTACGATAAGGAGAAAAAGTCATGAAGAGAAGTCTGGTAATTGTTGTGTGCATGGTGCTTGCCGTTGGCACGGCTTTCGGAGCGGAGCATAAGCCTTTGCAGACGCAGAAAGAAAAATTGAGTTACGCGATCGGGGTCAATATGGGGACCGGTTTGAAGAAAAATGCCATCGACGTCGATGCCAATGTCCTGGTCAAGGGGATCAAGGATGCGCTGAGCGGCGGCACGCTCCTTCTGACCGATCAGGAAATCCAGGAAACGCTCCAGACTGCGCAGAAAGAGCTTCAGGCAAAACAGCAGGAAAAGATGAAAACGCTCGGGGAGAAGAACAAGAAAGAAGGAGAGGCCTTCCTCGCTGCGAACAAAAAGAAAAAAGGAGTAAAGACCCTGCCGAGCGGTCTGCAGTACAAGATCCTTGTTGACGGGAAAGGCAGCTCTCCCAAGGCGACGGACACGGTTACGGTCAATTACAAGGGCACGCTCATCGACGGAACGGAGTTCGACAGCTCCTACAAGCGCAACGAACCCGCGACCTTTCCGGTGAATGGCGTGATCAAAGGCTGGACCGAAGCGTTGCAGCTGATGAAGGAGGGATCGAAGTGGGAGCTCTTCATCCCCGCGGACCTTGCATACGGGGAACGGGGTACCATGGGCGGCCCCATCGGCCCGAACGCAGTTCTCATCTTCGAAGTGGAGCTGCTCAAAATAAAATAAAAGCGCAGTAAAACACCGTAAAACGTGAAGAGGCCGGCCCCGAAAGGGTCCGGCCTCTTTTCTGTGGAAGAACCAAGGGTGAGCACTCTGGTATCATTCCTCCGTTTGTTTTGTTTCCGCGCTCCATTCCGTTAATTTCCCCGTAATAAAATCGATGATCTGCTGCTGTTCCTCGGACCCGCGGTCCTTGATCCGAAGCGGGCTTCCGAAGGCAAAGTGGACTGTTTTCGCAGGATTGATCTTGCCGAAGTCTTTGAGAAATTTTCCATTCCCCCAGGCATCGGTCTTGAGCGCAATGGGAACGACGGGAACCCCCGCTTTTTTCGCCAGCTTGATCCCAATAGTGTTGAACTGGTCCGGATCAAAGACCGGCGTCCTCGTAGTCTGGGGGAAGATGATGATGGAACTGCCCGCATGTAAGCGTTGGGTCCCCCCGTCCATGACGGCCTTGAAGTCGTCCCTCGGGTTCGATCTCCCCACCGTGATCGGGTCCCGCGACCGCATGACATACTTGAACACGGGATAATCGACAAGACTTTGCTTGACCACAAAGGTCGCTTCCCTGAATGTCGAGATAAGGACCGGCAGGACAAAGGTCTCCAGGGTGCTCATGTGGTTGCCTATGAACACCGCAGGGCCGTCAAGTGAGCGGATATGGTCGAAACCAATGACCTCGATGGATACGCCGGCTTGCTCAAGAGCGTGGAACGTGGTAAGGCTGCTTCCGCACCACTCTTTTGTATCGTATCGCCCGTTCTTGGCCTTTCTGCTTGCCTTGATGACGAGCGATACGAGGCGCAGGTAAAACGGAAGAGAGGGGCTGACGCGGGACAGGAAGGATATTCTCCGCAGTTTTGTTTTGTAGGTATTGCCTTCGAATGTGATCGGTTCCACAACCAGCTCCGGGATAGGGGATAAGCTTCTATAAAGGCGGCCCAGTATACCATGGTCGGGGAAAAGAGTGAAGAGGGAAAAGAAAAACGCCAAAAATTGCTTGCAATGGCGCAACGAAAAAGCGAAAATAGGTGCCATGCTCAATCTGTCTCTCAAACAGGCTGTTGCTCAAATGGTGATGCCGCGGCTCGATGGAGATCTGCTTGAGGATCCGCGGTACGTCCTTCAGGCGCAGGCGCTTGTTCAGGAAGGGATCGGCGGATTCATTTTGTTCGGCGGATCGGTTGCGAATACGCCGAAACGGCTCCAGGAACTGCAGGCCGCTGCTGAGATACCGCTTCTGATCGCGTCCGACGTGGAGCGAGGCCTCGGACAGCAGCTTGCAGGCGGGACGCGGTTCCCGAGCCAGCGGGCAGTAGCATCGGCCGTCAACCGGCGGTCCAAGAGTGATGGTGAGCTCCTCGACCGGATGCTGGACGCCGTGCGCGTCGAAACGCGGGCGGCAGGCATCCATGCCGTCTTCTCTCCCGTCGTTGATGTGAACAACAATCCGGACAACCCCATTATCTGCACCCGGGCTTTCGGCGACGAACCGGGCGTGGTTGAATGGTTCGGCTCGCGGTACATCAACCGCCTGCAGAAACCGTCGGGAAGGGGCAGGCTCGCTCTCCTGGCCTGCGCAAAGCATTTCCCGGGACATGGGGACACGGACCAGGATTCTCACTCCGTTCTTCCGGTGATTCGGGCGGACCGGCAGCGGCTGAACCGCATAGAGCTCCCGCCTTTCCGCGAAGCAGTGAAGGACAGCGTGGGGATGGTCATGGTGGCGCACCTGCTCGTGCCTGCCCTGGATCCGGAAAAACCGACGACCTTTTCGAAGAAAACGGTTACGGCTTTGCTGCGCGAGGGCATGGAGTTCAACGGGTTGATCGTCTCCGATGCCCTCGACATGGGCGCGCTTGCCGGCGCTTATTCCCAGGAAGAAATCGCCGTGCGGGCGGCGGAGGCGGGAATGGACATCCTGCTCCACCCCAGTGACGCCCGGTTGACGATTGATGCCGTCGTCTCCGCCGTGGAACAGGGACGACTCACGCGGCAGCACATCGACGAATCCGTGGCCAGGATCATGGCCGCGAAGACTACGCTGGGACTGCTGGACAAGCCCTCGCCTGTTGCCGCAATCGATTACGGAAAACACGCGACCATCACACGGGAGCTCAGCCGTAAGGCGCTCCGCATCCTTCCGGGCGGTAAAAAGCTTATTCCGATCCCGGCAAAGGCGGGGGTGGCGTGCTTTATTCTCGACGACGACAACAATACCGAGTCCGGGAATGCGTTCATCCATGCCATGCACCAGCAATTCAGCAACCTGTCATTCCTGGTCCTGACGCCGGGTTACGATATGCCCGAGTCTCTGGCGTTGGACAGTATTCTTGCGGCGGAATTTTCGGTCCTGGCCGTTTTCTCCAAGATCTCCGCATCCAAAGGACACTCGGGACTTACGGACAAGCTCCGTACTATGGCAATCAAACTTCTGCAGAACACACAACAGGCGAACGGGAAATCCATTCTTATTTCCTTCGACAGCCCTTATTTGCTGGACCGCTTCGTAGAAGCCGATGTACGCATTGCGGCCTATGACCGTATGGACGAGATCCAGCAGGCCGCGGCCTCACTGTTAACGGGGGAATAGAGCTAAGTTCAAAGTGCAGAGGAGAGCATGGTCAGAAATACCAGCTGCTAAACCTTGCCCCTTGCCCCCGGCCCCCGTGTCCTGATTTATTATGATGCAAGTCATCCTCATATTCCTCATCTTTGTCCTTATCCACAGCGTCACGATCTCAAAAAGGTTCAAGCATGCGTGCAGACGCCTTCTCGGCGATACGTTCATGCAGGTGTACTACCGGGCGCTTTACAATATCATAAGTTTCGGCACTGCGGGGATCGCGTTGTATCTTATTCACCGGGTGCCGGACCAACAGCTGTGGTTTGCGCCGGTTTGGCTGCAATGGCCCATGCATATCTTCCAGTTGGCGGGAGTTGTTTTTGGTTCGCTCTCATTCGAGCATCTCGACACCGGAGAGTTCATGGGGGGAAAACAAGTATGGAGGTACCTGATCCGTGGGGAAAGGGTGGGGAACATCGAGGGCCTGACGCAGAAGGAACTGGTCACGACCGGCGTCTACGGTATTGTCCGGCACCCCATGTATCTGGCCGGGATCATCATCTTTACGATCAATCCCCACGTTACCGTAAACAGCCTCGTGATCTCGGTCCTTGCCGACTTCTATTTTCTCTTCGGCGCGCTTATTGAAGAACGTCGGTTTCTTGCGATATTCGGCGACCCCTACAAAGAGTATATGGGGAGAGTCCCGAGATTATTTCCCCGAATTTGGCATCGTACCAAAGGCTGAAGGATCAGACAGGGATGTTAGGTGGATGATTTTACGGAGAAGAGCAGTGTTCCGTCACCCATCCGCTTTGAGCACCGCGATATAGGGCAGATTCCTGTAATGTTCTCCATAGTCCAATCCGTACCCCACCACGAACTTGTCCGGAATGTCATATCCTTTGTAAGCGATGGGAACTTCGACCTGACGTGCGACTTTTTCCGCATTCTCAAAGAAGCGCGGTGGAATTGGATCTGCGCGGCTTTGATCACGTGAAATTTTTCGTAAGCGGGGATCTCCGAAGAAGACATTCCTGCGCTCAATCCCGTGGTGCACGGCTATGGTATCGGAACTGCCATCAGCAACGCGCCGGTCATCGATTTCGCCATGGATACCGTTGAACTTGACGGGAAACCCCTTGCAAAACGGGGTAAATGGTCGGGAAGTAAGAGCGTGCTCGCCTGCGACCGCTGCGGAACACGGAGAATCGTTCCGTATACTGCCAAAGGGGCGGGGACATGTGCATGCGGAGGAGTTTTTGCAGAGATTCTGGTCTCCGTTCTCAATCACGAAACGCTTCTTGCAGAGCCTGATGCGCCTGCCACGATCAGGAAAAAGGTTATGGAAGCCGTAAGAATTCTGGAGCTCTGAGTTGCTGCACAGAGGAGCAACGGGTTACAGTAAATATCATTGACAGCAGCGGAGAAGTATATTATCGTATGAATGTGAACACCGGAGATGGAAGTAATGCGAATTTGCCTATGTTAAACAGCAGGCTTCACACAAGAAAATTTCAGCGCTTCGACTTCCCCTTGCCCGTTGAATTCAGCGTAAATTCTGACAATGCCGGTATCGTCCATCAAGGCGTCATTGTGAATATCAGCCTTATGGGGATGGCCGCGTTTTTCCCCCAACCCCTCGAAGAGGGCCAGCATATCACGTTCAAAAGCACTCTTCCTATCGCCTGCCGCACGGCAGCCGTCCGCTGGCTGAAAAAAGAGGACGAAGGCTCTTATATAACCGGTCTGAAGTTTCTCGATTGGTCTTATTCCTGACCCCGATCATTCCCCAGTTAATTCCTTTCGCTAAATCCGTCATTTCTTGCTCAAACGCTTCCCTCCCCATAACAACGTTCCGGAAAAGCCCTCCTCTCTTTCTTGACACCCCATTGATTCAGAGCTATATTTAGTTTAACGTTAAATAGTTTAGTATTTATTGAGTCAGGCAGGTTTCATGAAGAGCACTCACTACAGAGGCACGAAAGAAGAAGTCAAGGCGCTCAGTGCCTTTGTCAAGCTGACACGGGCGTCGGAAGCGATTTCAACACGAGTCCACCAACATCTGGGAGAAGCGGGACTGACGGTCAGCCAGTTCGGCGTGCTGGAAGCAATCTATCACATCGGTCCCCTGAGCCAGGCCGAGTTGGCAAAGAAAATACTCAAAAGCACCGGCAATATCACGATGGTCATCGATAATCTGGAGAGGAGGGGCCTGGTGAAGCGTGAGCGGAAAGAAGGGGACCGGCGTTATTATGCGGTCACCCTGACTCCGGCAGGGCAAAAGCTGATCAGCGGCATTTTCCCCCGCCACGCGGGAAAAATCGTCGAATCGATGAATGTCCTGACCAAGGCTGAACAGGAGAAACTTGGTCAGTTGTGCCGAAAACTGGGACTGGTGGAGGAAGAGGCGGGGACTCCCCGATGAAGAACCTCGACCGGTGAACGGAAATGTTGATGCAGTTATAGGATTTTTACAAAAGGAGGAAATCATGTTAAAAAAGCTGTTTCAAACAAACGATGATGTTGCACTGCTGGTGCTGAGGGTTGTCCTTGGATACGTGTTTTTCTTTCATGGCATGCAGAAGCTCACGACCATGTACGGAGGGTACGGGTTCACAGGGACGCTCGGATTTTTTACCGGCAAGCTGGGCATCCCGACGGTGTTCGCGTTTCTGGCGATCATGGCAGAAGGCATCGGCTGGGCCGGCTTGATTACCGGGCTGCTGACCCGGGTCGCAGCGTTCGGTATTGCCGTGAACATGGCCGTTGCCGTGTATATGCTGCATTGGCAGAACGGGATCTTTATGAACTGGTTCGGGAACCAAAAGGGCGAGGGCTATGAATATCATCTTCTCGTGATTGCCATCGGGATTGCGCTCATTATCAGGGGCGGCGGCAAATGGTCGATTGACAAGGCCATTGCCGACAAAATGAAGTAACTCATTGCCAGGTGGGTGTCACATACGACGGGGTCATCCCTCAGAAGAGATGACCCCTTTTTTTCTCAATCTTCCGGTCCTTCCTTCCTCACACCGAAATTCGTTCGCCCTTCTCTTGCGATAACGCGCATGCAGACTCGGAACTTCGAACTGATTTAACTCATTCCGCACTCCGCAATCTATAAGCCACGAAATCGATAAGTTCTTGCATTTTAGTAGTGAACGAAGACCCGCTCGCCGAAGCGGGCCTCATCACGTTCGAAACCGCGGAGTTCCACCAATCAGGTGAATATTCACTTGCAATAAGTTGCAGAAAATGCTAATTTCATGATCAAATCACAGGAGGTATTGAAATGAAAAGTTTAAAAGTTGCGCTAGGCGTCTTTTTTTCTGTTGCGTTGCTTTCAGCGTGTTCCGGGGGCGGAGGAGGCAGCAGTAGCGCTAACAATAGCGGTCCAAGCAGCATGAAGTTAAGCGGCACGGCCGCAACAGGCAATCCTATTGCTAATGCTGCGGTGAGTTTGGTGGACAAAACCGGAAAGACGGCAAGCGGAACCACCGGCGCGAACGGTTCTTTTACAATCGACACAACCGGGTTTACCCCCCCGTTCATGCTTAAGGTCGCATCGTCTTCCAGCGCCACCTATTACAGTGTCAGTGCAGACGCTAACGCAACAACCACCATTAACATCACGCCGCTTACGGATATGATCATCCGCACCTGGTACAAAGTGCAGGGCGCTTCTGTAGGCACCGCATTCAGCAGCCCGGCAACAAATCCACCTCCCACGCCAACCGAGGTCAAGGTGATAAGCACTGTAGTGCAGAATGTCGCTGAGGGTTGGCTGCAGCAGGCCGGTGTCGATACCGCTAATTTCAGCTTGATATCCACCCCTTTTAACGCCAACGGAAGCGGGGTCGATGGAGTGATTAATATGACCACCGTCAATCCGGCGACGGGATCCATCATAATATCGAGCGGCACGGTAACCCAGAATTCCACTTTGACAGTAAGCGGCAGCACAGTGGATGTCTCCAGCACGTCTACGACAACCATCGGGACTTCCGGCGCTATTATTACGAGCACCGTCGTACCGACGACTACAACGCAGTCGAGCGCGCTTGACGGCATTAACAGCTCAATCAGCGCTTTTATCACTACGGTTAACCAGAAGGGCGCCTCGCTCCAGGCGTCTGACCTGGCGCCCTATGTAGATCCGGGCTATAAAAATGACGGTATGACCGGACCTCAATGGGAGGCCCAGGTGGCAAACGATCTGGCAGGTACGACCCTGTCCTTTTCCGGGCTTCTGATCAATTCATTGGATACCACACAGAACGTAGCCGATGTCTCGTTCCAGATTTCCAGAACGCAAGGCGGCGTTACCGAAAAAGATACGATGAAAGGATACTTCAAGCTGATAAACGGTTCGTGGCTCATATCCGGAAACGGTTACATAGCGAGTGCCTACGCGATGACTTGGGCATGGGCGCAGAACGGCTACTCACAAAGCATCCGGTTCGAGGTTGACGATCCGCAGGTAAATAATGTGCAGTCCGTTACTGTTTCCGGGCCTATATTATCATCAGCAACAACGACTGTATCCATGGTCTGCGACTCAAACGGGATGGGCGGACTCCCGACGTGCGGCACCTCATACGGAAACGGCACGAAGAGGGCTTTCCAGTTAGAGCTCCCAGGCTGGCCTACGATACCCAGCACGTACACCTTTGCGCTTACAGATAGTTCGGGCGTTCTTCACACATACACGTGGACGGTTAATGCCGCATACGGTTACAATGCCTCGGGGCCATTGATCGCGGACTATCCGGCAATGACATTGACCAGCCCGTCCAATCTGACGTTTTCGAACATCCTAGGCGGCGGAACCGTGCACGGATCGGTATTTATCCCGATTTGGGTCACAGGCCACGGCGACGCTCCTCACTTCAATTATGAAGGCCCGGGAGGTACAAATAATAACGTCAGCAACCAGGTTGTCTCCGGGACTTGGGATTCGGGGGTTGCCATACCAGGGCAGGTGAACAATTTCACTATTGTCGTACCGGCAGCCACTGTTCATTCCACTTCTACCTGTACGAGCGGAAGCGGCACCTGTTACAATATAACGTTCCAGGGCTATACCGGCGATGTCCAGGGTGGATGGTTTGGCGAAGATGCCTGCTACGGCAACGGAGGCGGCGAAGCGCAAAGCTGTACGAATAACGGGATAGCCTACTAGACAAAAAAAGCCGCATGAGCGAAAGGGGCCACGCATGGAAAAATTGCGTGGCCCCTTTTTTTACAA
>JAJXTW010000261.1 GCA_021783455.1 Nitrospirota bacterium
ATCTCGACCATGAAGAAGATGAAGAGCCAGGCTGCGGGGAAGATGGGCATGTCCACGGCTGAAGTGGGGGACATGGTGGCGGGATTCTTGTAGGATTCTTTTTTCACCTCCCCCTTTGGAAAAGGGGGATTGAGGGGGATTTAAGAATTCTGGTATGTTGCCCTATAACAAAGAGCTCAAACAGTTTTCCCAAAAGCTCAGAAAAAACATGACCGATGCTGAGCGACGGTTGTGGTCCCGCATCCGGGGCAAGCAGCTGAACGGTCATCAGTTCTACAGGCAGAAGCCGATAGGAGAGTATATCGTTGATTTCTATTGTGCCGAGGCTAAACTGGTCATAGAGCTTGATGGCGGGCAGCATTATAGCGAAGAGGGCATGGAAATGGATAAGATCAGAGATGGTTATTTGCAAGGTTTAGGTTTGCAGGTACTCAGGTTCTCTAATCGAGATGTACTTGCGCAAACAGATTCTGTTCTGGAAAAGATAATGTCTTGTATCCCCCTTTGAAAAAGGGGGAAAGAGGGGGATTTGAATTTACAGAAAATCTCCCCTAACCCCTCTTTTCCAAAGAGGGGAACGAAGACCGGGAATTACATCCATTTTCGGGAGACGATTCCATGGAGAGCCTAGAAGAGTTTGTGAATAGATTGGTAAAAGATATTCATTGTTTTTATCATACCAACAGGTCTGGTAAAGTTTATAGCTTAAAAAAGTACGATTCTAATCAACGTGGTAAAATGGGTGTTTTTGCGTGGGGTCTCGAACTAAAAAGAAAAGACAAGTTTGAGATCGCCACCTACAAGCATTTAGGTGATGAAGTTGGAGTAAGTAACTCGCAGACGATATTAAGAAGGGCATGCATTATATATCCAAAAAAGAAGACAAGGATGAAAAAGGTACAGGACTTGTTTTTTATGTTGAAAAGACAGTAATAATAACGATTTCCGAAAAGCTGTGCGGGCGCTCTCGAAAATTATGTCAAGAAAGTAATTTATCTTTTCAATAGGAGCAATGTAATGATTCGGACAGGTTTTATCGGTTGGCGCGGCATGGTGGGCTCGGTGCTTATGGGCCGCATGAACGAGGAAAAGGACTTTGATCTTGTCGATCCGGTGTTTTTCACGACCTCGAACGTGGGCGGCAAGGGGCCGAACATCGGCAAGGATGTTCCGGCGCTCAAGGACGCGAAGAACATCAATGAGCTGAAAGCGATGGAGGCCATTATCTCCTGCCAGGGCGGAGACTACACTTCTGAGATCTATCCCAAGCTGCGCGAAGCCGGGTGGAAGGGGTATTGGATCGATGCGGCGTCTACGCTTCGCATGACAAATGACTCGATCATTATCCTCGATCCGGTCAACCTGAATGTCATTAAGAACGGCATGGCAAAGGGGATTAAGAATTACATCGGCGGAAACTGCACGGTGTCCCTGATGCTCATGGCTTTGGGCGGGCTCTACGAGCGCGGTCTGGTTGAATGGATGAGCGCCATGACCTACCAGGCTGCCTCGGGCGCGGGGGCTAACAATATGCGCGAACTTCTGAAGCAGATGGGATCGATCCACGGAACCGTAAAAAGCAAGCTGGACGACCCCGCAGGCGCGATCCTTGACATCGACCGGACGGTCGCCGATCACATTCGCTCCGATTCCTATCCCAAGGAGTTCTTCGGCGTGCCGCTCGCGGGCTCTGTCATTCCCTGGATCGACAAGCAGCTCGAGAACGGTCAGAGCAAGGAAGAATGGAAAGGCCAGGCAGAGACGAACAAGATCCTGGGTCGTGAGTCGAACCCGGTCCCGATCGACGGCACCTGCGTGCGCGTCGGGGCCATGCGCTGCCACAGCCAGGCGCTTACGATCAAGATGACTAAAGACGTGCCCTTGAACGAGATCACGGATATGATCTCGAAGCACAATAAGTGGGTAAAGGTCGTGCCGAACGTGCGCGATATTACGATCAAGGAATTGACCCCGGCGGCGATCACCGGAACGCTGACCGTGCCCGTGGGACGTCTCCGCAAGATGAACATGGGGCCTACCTTCCTGAACGCTTTCACCTGCGGCGACCAGCTCCTCTGGGGCGCGGCGGAACCGCTTCGCAGAATGCTCAGAATTGTTGTGGAAAATTAATAAAATGCTCAAGAAAAAGAGTAAATACACCGTTGCCGTGGCAGGCGCCACCGGACTCGTGGGCCGGGAGATGATCGAGATTCTTGAGGAGCGAAATTTCCCGGTTGGCGAGCTCGTGATGCTGGCATCGGAGCGGTCCGAAGGTGAGCGGGTAGCGTTCAAGGGAAAGAACGTGCTCGTTCGCAGGCTGGCCAGGGATTCCTTCAAAGACGTGGATATTGCTCTTTTTTCAGCAGGCGCCGAACGCAGTCTCGAGTTTGCGCCCTTTGCCGTGCAGTCAGGTGCGGTTGTTATCGACAATTCGAGCGCTTTCCGCATGGACCCGAAGGTCCCGCTCATCGTGTCCGAAATAAACGCCCATGCCGTGGAAGGGCATAGCGGCATAATCGCAAACCCGAACTGCTCCACCATTGCCATGGTTCTCGTGCTGAAGCCCATCCACGACAAGGCGAAGATCAAGCGCGTTGTGGTCACGACGTTCCAGTCGGTGTCCGGCACGGGCAAAAAAGGGATGGATGAACTCGCGCAGCAAACGGTGGCGCTTTTGAACTTCAAGGATGTTGAAACGAAGGTCTACCCTCACCAGATCGCATTCAATTGTCTGCCCCAGATCGATGCTTTTCTTGATAACGGGTACACGAAGGAAGAGATGAAGATGGTGAATGAAACCCGGAAAATCATGGAAGACGATTCCATTCGTGTGACCGCAACCACGGTCCGGGTCCCCGTATTCCGCTGCCATGCCGAATCAGTGAACATCGAAACGGAGACGAAGATCTCGGCTAATGAAGTGAGGGCTGTTCTCGCGGCCGCTCCCGGCATTATCGTATTCGACGACCCCAAGAAAAATATCTATCCGCTGGCCATGGATGTGGTCGCTAAGGACGAGGTCTATGTAGGCAGGATCAGGGAAGACGAGTCCCTTCCGAACGGGATCAACCTCTGGCTGGTGTCGGATAACCTGCGAAAGGGCGCGGCGCTGAATGCGGTGCAGATCGCGGAGCTCTTGATAAAGTAGATGGGCAGAAGACCGGGAGGGTCACAATGTGATGCAACCGGATTTTCTGCAGAGCGTCTCCTTCCACTATGTATAAAATACTATCAAAAATATTCGAAAAACTGGAGCGGGGCTTGAGCCCGAGGGAAAAGACCATCATTGTTTCCCTCATGCTCATCATCTCGGTCCTCGGGATTGTGCTTGCCGTCCGGTACTATAATTACATCCAGAAAAACCCCGCGTTTTGCAACAGCTGCCATCTTATGGAAGAGGCATACACGGCATGGAAGCTTTCAGGGCACAGGAACATCGTCTGCCAGAACTGCCATCAACTCGGCCTGATCGAACAGAATCGGCTGCTGGTCAAGTTTGTTTTTACCACGGACCGCAAGACGCCGGAGCCTCACGGCAACGAAACACCGTGGAAGACCTGTACAAAGTGTCACTGGGATGAAGCTGCGCAGGGTTCGCTGACGGTCAACAAATCAACGGGCCATGCCCTCCACGTATTCACGGAGAGGCTGACCTGTAAGGATTGTCACAGCAAGAAGGTTCATTCCTTCCGTCCGAAAAAGGACGCCTGTCTTCGCTGTCATAGGGATTGGAAAATTCACGGAGTGGGGATGGAGGATATTTCCTGCCTGCGGTGCCATGCGTTTTCGCCGAGGAAGCAGGAGCCCTTCATACCGGACCGGGACCGCTGCCTGTCGTGCCACCGGAAATC
>JAJXTW010000030.1 GCA_021783455.1 Nitrospirota bacterium
GTGGCCGCTTCGCTCCAGCATGAGAACATCGTCCACATTTACGACTACTGGAAGAAACCGGACTACGGCATCGTTATGGAATACGTGGACGGCGCCAACCTTGCCGACATCATCGAGAAAACCGGCGCCCTGCCCGTCGATGTCGGCGTCATGATCGCGATCCAGGTCTGCGACGCCCTGGACTACGCCCACATGCGCGGACTGATCCACCGGGACATCAAGCCGAGCAACATCATGATCAAGCGGAACGGCGAAGTGAAGCTCATGGATTTCGGCATCGCCCAGAGCAGGGGCCTCGAAGCTTTGACCTTGCCCGGCACGCTCATCGGGACCCCGTCCTACATGTCGCCCGAGCAGGTCCTCGGCCAGCCGCTCGACGTCCGGTCGGACATTTTCTCCCTCGGCATCGTGCTGTATGAAACCTTCACCGGCGTCAAGCCCTTTCTCGACGATTCCCGTGCGGTCACCGCCAAGATCGTGAAAGACAAGTTCGTTGCCCCGCGCCGCGTGAACAGCGAGATCCCCTGGGGCCTGCAGCGGCTTATCAAAAAGAGCCTGCGGAAAAAGCCCGCGAGACGGTATAAGTCCGTGCTCGAAGTCCAGAAAAAACTCGGAAAACGGCTGGCCGGCAGGACCACGAAGGCGGCCTCTCTCCAGCGGATCGCCGGCTACCTTGTTTCCATGAACGTGTTCGAGGCAGCGCCGGAGCAGGAGACCGTGCTGGTCCCAAAAGTGGCAAGCCGCGGCCCGAGGAGGGCCGCGATCATTGCAGCTTCGATGGTTCTCGTGATGGCCGCGGCGGTTGCTGCATATTATTATCAATCAACAATAATGCGTCTGATTGACCATCCCCCGGTCATTCTTCCGTCGCAACCACAGGCTACGTCAAGGCCCTTGCCCACGATTCTTCCGAAGGATCACGAGGAGATTGCCAGTTCTCCGGCAGGCACTTCGCAGCCGGCCTCCGCGCCTACCGCGTCAGTGATCGATAAACCGGCGCTGAAAGAGCCGCAGGTGACGACGGAACCGACGTCGTCGTTGGCGATCGAAAAGAAGCAGGCGGGCGAGGCTGGGAACAAAACCGGCAGCAAGAAAGCGAAGAATAAGAAGAAAAGCAGTAAACCGAGCGGAATATAGAAATTACTTTTTATTTTTACGGGAGTTTATTTGCGAGTGTATGATATCGTTGTTCTCTATTGAGAGGCCAGCATGTGACCGGTTGGAGATGAAGAAACTCATCTTTGACCGGTCTTTCTTTTGAGATTTTCATGCAGGCATACCTGGCGAGCATAGTTCGTTCGACATATGCCATTCTGCGTAATCGAAATCGTTGACATCTCAGGGCAGCAAGCATATATTCCTCCAAGATACATAACTAATGCGGTTCGTTTATTACAGCAGAGCGTCTAAAATCGCAAATCCGATATTATCGCGGCAACAGTTTAACAAAGATTGAGGAAATAGAACATGGAAAATGGTAAGATCTTCACGGTTGCTCTCGTTATTACGATAATTCACTTCATACTAACATCGGTAATCGGGCATTATATCTCTGTCCAAATTGGTACTCAAATGGGCGAGGTCGTAGCTGCTCGCCTTCTAGAAGCGAGCGACAATAATCCTGATAAATCAGAAGAAGAGACAATCAGAATTTATCAAAATATGAAAGATAAGAGCGACGAAATTCTCGAAAGCTGGAAAATACCAAGTCTATTGATTTCGTTGCCTGTAAAACCGTTGATGACTCCCTTATTGCGAGAAGTGCTTCAAAAACAAGTTAACAAAGTCTCTGCCCAAGAAATTACAAAAGAGCAGTTCCAAACGCGAGGAAACATTATTAACTATTTGTCAAATTTCCTTAATTCGCTGTCTCTTGGTCTAATGGTTTTTATATTGCTAAAAATATTCGATCTGAACAAAAAGAGAACATAACACTTCGTTCGATGGTCGTCTGGCAGTCCGGTAAGTGGCAAAGAACGACGCGGAATGAAGTACGCGACGCGGTCTACATCCTGAAACATTGGAGTTGTCACCTGTAGCCACCCTCCTCAAGCATGAATATTTGTGTGTTGAGCGAATTGCATCAGCTTGTTATGCTTTTCATCTATCATAAACATGTAATAATTCATGTGTCACTTAAATCCAATTTTGATATAATGCCGAAAACTACTCAACAAATTGTTAACCTAATATGGAACTTATAACGCTCGGATTTGATCAGTGGTTTGAAGACAAAAGATCGGAGGCGCTGAGACCAGACTGCACCGTGGCTCGCGTGACTGCGGTCCATAGGGACAGCTACCTCGTAAGAAATAAAAAAAGCGAAGTTCTTGCCGAATTAGCGGGTAATTTCGTTTACTCCGCGGAGTCGAGCATAGATCTTCCTTCGGTAGGTGATTGGGCTCTTGTCCAGTTTCACAACGATGATACCTTTGCCATCATCCATGGTCTTCTTCCACGCAAATCTTTTTTACGAAGAAAAACCCCTGGTAAAAAAATCGACTACCAGATGATCGCGGTCAACATAGATTCCGCCTTAATCGTGCAAGCCTGTGATTTCGATTTCAATTTGCGCAGGCTGGAGCGCTACCTGGTGATGGTAA
This sequence comes from Nitrospirota bacterium, assembly GCA_021783455.1. GTDB lineage: Bacteria > Nitrospirota > UBA9217 > UBA9217 > UBA9217 > JAJYKN01. The sequence goes on from JAJXTW010000030.1 coordinate 2,604, forward strand.
ACGAAGGGCACATTGAACCGATACTCCTCCTGACAAAAAGCGATCTCGTCAGCCCCGAGAAGCTGGATCAAAGAATATCGGAAGTACGTCAAGCTAACATAAAATGCAAAGTCCTTCCGCTCAGCAACGTAACCGGCTTCGGAGTAGATCACGTGCGTCGATTACTGGAACCGTACAAAACGTATTGTCTGGTTGGGTCTTCCGGAGTAGGCAAAACAACGCTCTTGAACCATATTGTAGGCCGTGATTTATTTGAGACAAACACAGTCCGTGCAAGCGACGGGAAGGGCAAACACACGACGGCGCAGCGCCAACTAATCGTCCTTGATCAAGGAGCAATGCTGATCGACACCCCTGGAATGAGAGAACTGGGGAATATTGGCGTCAGCTCCGGTCTTGAGGAAAGCTTTGCTGATATTTGGAGCCTTTCAAAAACCTGCCGTTTTGCCAACTGCACTCATACCCAGGAAGTCGGTTGCGCACTTCTAAACGCAATTGAAAATGGCACATTGCAAGCGGATCGATATCAGAGCTTTTTGAAACTGATGAAGGAATCTGAATACAATGAGCTGTCCTACGTTGAAAAGCGTAGAAAGGATCGTAAATTCGGACAGTTCGTCAAGTCAGAAATGAAACATCACAAAAAAGGTAACCAGTAGTACAACCAGCGGGTCGAGTCCGACGCGCAAGAGACGCGCGTCTTACCCGCGTGTTGAACCTGTAAAAAAGTCATTTTATACTATAAGAACGCCATTAGCAGTCGAGCCATTCTCGATTCGCCCGGTGCTTACTTCGTCTAGTGGGCAGAAGACAAAATTACAGAACACAAGGCAGGGGCAGACGACGCATTGACTCCGTCTGCCCCGCATACTCCTTGCTTCTCTCCATATCTCACTAATTTCTCGGATATCCCGGCGGATAAGGCGCGTACCCGTCCTCGTCCCAGAGCCGGTTCCCGACTTTCCTGTTGCACGGTAAAATTCCTTTCCTGCATAAAACCTCGCGCCATTCATATTTGACCAATGTTTTCTGAACAGGGCTTCGCTCCGGCTCAAACTGCACAGTAATGACCGGCGAGTATCGGGCATCGCCGAAACCGGTCCCAGCGCTTTTCTCGGCCGCCGCTTGGTCAGCATTCAACGATCTGGCCGCAGACGGGGCCGCAGGCGCCGCCCGTCCTTCCCGTTTTTCCTCCAGGAGCGGCCGCGGCTGTTCCTTTTCCCGAAAGACCGCCATGGCGATTACGCCCCTTGCCGACTGGTCGCCGAAGGTCTTGACGCTGTAGGAATCCGCTTCGTCAGTGAAGTAAAAACGGTGCACCTGGTCATTACTGGTCCGCCAGCCGTCGTAGCGCGCTGTCTCATAGGCGTTCACGATGTACATGTTCTCGGTGTTTTTGAGATCGGAGCGTTTGCCGCTGATGATGTTCCTGCCATCCACAGCGATGACCACGCCCACCCGTTCCGGCGTCCTGTTCGTTATGTCGATCCCGTAGTTCTCGCCCTTCCTTGCCTCAAGATACTTCTTGCTCACGCGTGTGCCGTCTGTCCAGAAGTCCTTGTAAGGGATGGCCTGGAAAACCGTACCCCTGTCCGAAACCACCTCGATGCCGACTTCTCCGGGCAGTATTGGCCTGTGGTACGAGTAAGCGGGCGTTCCCCCTAGTGCTGCGATAATGACTGCGAGTATTGCGAATGCGATCTGTTTCATGGTCTTTCTCCTTTCTCCTGAATATGTCCCCTATTGTCCGGGTTCACTCCATTAGACAAAGGGAAGAGGGTTTTTGTTCCCGGAGAAATATAGGGGAGGCAAGGGGCAAGGTGGACCGAGTGCGGAGTTATGCGTGCGGATAGATCGATCGCGGAGTGCGGAAGGCGGAATTAGAAAAGCGTGCCAGGCAGGACTAGCGGCCTTAACCCTCCCTTACCATCTCCGCAACGCATTCGATATGATAGGTATAGGGAAACATGTCCACGGGCTGGAGGCGGTCCAGGCGGAATCCGAAGAGGTGGAAGAATTTCAGGTCGCGCGCGAGCGTCGAGGGATTGCACGACACGTACACGATCTTTTGCGGCACGAAGGCGAGCACGCGCTCGAGCGTTTTGAGCGTGGCGCCGGCCCTGGGCGGGTCGAGGACAACGACATCGGCCCTCATTTTTCGCTCCATCAAGGTCTTTAGCCCCTTTTGCAGATCGTCGGCGATAAATTCCGCATTCGTGATTTTGTTCAGCTTCGCGTTCGCTTTTGCGTCTTCGATAGCCGCATACCCCGACTCGATGCCGATGGCGTTCTTCGCCTTCCCTGCAAGCGGGAGGGAGAAGTTGCCGATGCCGCAGTAGAGGTCAAGGACCGTTTCTTTTCCCGTGAGCCCGCAAAAGTCGAGGACCGTGGCCACCATGTTCCTGTTCTGCTCCCAGTTGACCTGGTAGAAATTGCCTTCCGTGACCAGGAACTTCAATCTTCCCAGTTCGAGCGCCAGCTGATTTTTGCCGAGGGCGAACGCTTTTCGCTTCTGAGCAAAGCCCGTGATCCCGATGATCGAAGGAACGGCTTTCCTCATCTGCTCGAAAAACGTATTCATCGCCGGCAGCGCGGCCTGCTCGCTGAAGAGCAAGAGGTGCACCTCTCCCGAAGGGGTCGCGTTGATGTGAATTTCCGAGAGCTGGGGAAGCCGCTCTGCATTGGCCCTGACGGCCTTGAGCGTTCTGTTGATGATGGGATCGATCAGAAAGGCGTCGTCAACTTCGATCAGGCTGTAGGAACCCTGGCGGAAAAAACCGATCCGCTGTTTCCCGTCAACGATGCGGACGTTGAACTGCGTGCGCAAACGGTAGTGGTCAGTCCGCGGGGACGGAAGAATAGGGAGAGGGCGCCGTGCTGTGATGCCGCCGATCCTGGTGAGCGTGTCCTGGAGGATGTCCTGTTTATACACGAGTTGGGCGGGATAGGCAATATGAGGCCACGTCGCGCCCGTGCATTGTTTTTCTCCATCGCACGGAGGCGTGATGCGGTGTTCCGACGGGTCCAGGATCTCGACCACGTCGGCTTCCAGGAAACCTTTCCGCTTGCGTTTGAGCGAAACCAGTACGCGTTCGCCGGGCAGCACGTTGTTCACAAACACGGCCTGGCCCGATTCGAGCCGCGCAAGGCCGCTGCCGCCGTGAACCAGTTTTTCCACGGTCACTTCCGCCTGTTCGTTCATCCCAGGATCTTCTTTACTGTCTCGCGAAGCAGGCCGGTATCGGCGGATTTTACGACGTAGGCATCGGAGCACCAGCTCCCGAAGTCGTGCTTGTACTCTTCATAGGCCGTGCAGATGATGACCGGCAGGGTGCTGTCCTTTTCCTTCATCTTGCGCAGGGTCTCGATGCCGTCCTGGTCGGGCATGCGCATGTCAAGGGTCACGAGGTCGAACTTTCCCGTGCCCATGGCAAGGAGCGCCTGCACGCCGTCGGAAACCGTGGTCACCGCGTAGCCCATCTCCTCGAGCTCTTCCTTGTAAAGCTCCCGGATGTTCTTTTCGTCGTCAACAACCAGTATTTTTTTCATCGGTGCCTCCTTGATTATTATCACTCAGCCTGAAAACTTTTTACAAGAGTTTCGTGCTTGCCGCTTTTCTCGACCGGCTCCTGAAACTTTATTCTCGCCGGATATCACGGTCCGGTCCCGGCACGCTGGCAACTTTCATCATTTTGTGGAAGAAACGGGGAGCTTGATGGTGAAGACCGCCCCTCCCGTTTCTTTGTTTTTCAGGTCGATCTTCCCTTTATGGGCCTTGATGATCCTGTTCGTGATCGGAAGCCCCAGCCCGGTCCCCCGCGGCTTCGTCGTATAGTAGGGATTGAAGATGTTATGCATGGTCTTCGCGGTGACGCCCGGACCGGTGTCCCCGAACTCGATGGCCGCCTCATGCGTATCGTCCAGGACGCAGGTTTTGATGCTGAGCGTACCGCCGTTCTCCATGGCCTCCATCGCGTTTTTCAGGATGTTGATCACCGCTTGTTTTATCTGGGGGGCGTCGATCTTGAGCAGCGGCATAACGGGATATAATTTCGTTTCCACGCTGATGCGCCGCTGGGCAAGTTCGTCTTCGTAGAGCGTAAGGATCTCCAGGATCAGGGAGTTGACGTCCGTGTCCGCCAGCTGCAGCGAAACTTCCTTGATGTACGACAAATTGTCGTGGATGATCCCCTCGAGACGGGAGACTTCGCTCAGGATGATGTCGATGTATTTCTTGTCCTCGCTGTGCTGCAGTTTTTTGGCAAGCCTCCTCGTGAACCCGCCGATGGAAACCAGGGGGTTCCTGATCTCATGGGTGATCTCCGCCATCATGGCGCCCAGGGCCGCCATTTTTTCCGACTGGACAAGCTGCTCGTGCAGGGAACGGATGTCCTTGTTCATGGTCTCCAGGTTCGTATGGATGACCGCGTTTTCGATGGCGAGCGCGGCCTGGTGCGCGAACATGGTCAGGAACCGGATGTCGCCGTCGGTGATCTGGCGCTGGTTGAACATGTTATCCACGAGCACCACGCCGATGACCCGGTCTTTTGCAATGAGCGGCACCGTCGCGAAGCTGTTGACCTTGAGCAGCTCCCGGAAGTCCTTCGGGACCGCGGGGTCCGCAGCAGCGTTGGTCACGTTGTAGGGCTGCTTGTTCAGCACGGTCAGGGCCAGGACGCCCTCCGCGGGATCGAGCATGACCCTGATGCCGCGGGCGAGCGCGTTCAGCGCGGAATCGCGGTGTTCGAAGAGCTCGCCGGTCTGGATCCATTCCATGAGGCTCTTGTGTTTGCTGGAGACCTCGCCCCAGGCCCGTCCGGCTTCTTCCCAGTTAGCGGGACCGACGCCCATCATGCCCTGCAGGGAGTTGGTGCGGTCGTTCGTCAAAAGCAACAGGGCGCGGTTAAAGCCGAGGCCGCTGCCGCCCATCGTGGCCGCGGTCAGAATGATCCTGAGCAGCCGGTCGAGATTGAGCGTCGTGCTCATGGCGGTGCCGATGTCGTTCAGGATGGAGAGCTCCTGCGCCCGGGTCCGCGCCTCGATGGCGAGGTCCTCCATGCGCTCGTACATGGCCGCGTTCTCGACTGCGACGGCCGCGTTGCTGGCCACGGTCGTCAGGAACTGGAGGTCCTCGTCGCTGAACATCTGCCCGTCCTTTTGCTTATTGTAGAGCGTAATGACGCCGATCACTTTTTCGCGAAACAGCAGCGGTACGCTGATGACGGAGCCGGACGTGCTTTCGTTGAAGGACCCGTCCTTGCTCACGTCCTGGATGAGGAGCGGCCTGCTCTGCCCGGCGACCCGATCGGCGATTGCCGGGCCGATCCGCGCGTCCAGTTCCCTGATCGCCTCGCCGATGATACTGTGGTACGCGAAGGTTTTCTTGGACACGATCTCCGGCAGGTTCATGAGCCTGATGGTGCAGCCCTGGGCGCGAAGGGATTGGGTCGTGCTCTTTGCGATGAGCGACAAGAGCTGTTCCAGGTCGAGCGTGGAGGTCAGCGCCATGCCGATTTCATAAATGGAGGCAAGATCGGCGAGCCGGTCCTGGAGGCCCTTGAAGAGCCGGGCGCTTTTGATGACCCCGCTCAACTGGTTTGCCGTGGTCGTGAGCAGGGTGATGTCCGAGGACGTGGCCTGCCACACTGAAGAAGAGAGCACGAAGATCACGCCGAGACAGCTGTCCTCGTCCATGACAGGCGCGGCTACCAGGGACTTGAAGCTCCCGATGCCCGACTCCGGGACGTAGGCGAAACGCGGGTCCGCGTAGGGTTCTTCGAGCGCGAGCGGCACCTTCTGCTCTGCAACCCATCCCGCGATCCCCATGCCGATCGGGAAGCTCAGTTTGCCGATGCTTTCCTGGTTCAACCCTACGGCCGCGTGGAGCGTGACGGTCTTCCCCGAGCGATCGATGAGAAATACCGAGGCCCCGTCCTTGCCCATGCCCTTTGCGATGACCTCGACGATGCGCCGGAGTTTTTCCGCGAGCCCGATCGTTGAGTTGGAAATCCGGCTGATCTCGCTCAGGATGCTCAGTTCTGTTTTTTCCGTTGTTTCCATGGTGAAGTGCAGGGTTCGGGGGCCAGGGTCCGGGGTCCAGGAAAAAAACTTCGTCGTTTTTTTCAACTGGCCCGTGCTCCCTGGCTACCGGACCCTACGTTTTTCTCATCGCCCTCCGGTACAGTTTTACGTATTCTTTTGCCGAGCGCTCCCAGGAGAAGTCCCGTTTCATTCCGGCCTGCATCAGGAGCCGCCACTTCGCCCTGCTGCCGTAGACTTCCCGGGCATTGCGAACGCACTCAGTAAGCGCCTCGGCCGAATAGTCGTCAAAGAGAAAGCCGGTGCCGCGCCCGGTCCTTGGGTTGTAATCCGCAACCGTGTCCGAAAGCCCGCCCGTTCTCCGGACGATGGGCACGGTCCCGTATCGTTGCGCGATCATCTGGCCCAGGCCGCAGGGCTCATAGTGCGACGGCATGAGAAACAGGTCGCATCCCGCGTAAATGTTCTTGGCGAGGTCGTCGTCGTACTGCAGCAATACGCGCATCCGTCCCGGGTAGCGGTCCGCGGCATCGGTCAGGAGCCGGTGATAGACGGGGTCGCCGGTCCCGAGTATGACAAGCCCCACGCCGAGCGACATGATCTCCGGCAGCGCCTCGGTCAGGATGTCCAGCCCTTTTTGGTCGACGAGTCGCGTGACCATGCCGATCAGCGGATTGCCCGAGTCTGTCAGGCTAACGAGCCGAAGGAGTTTCTTTTTGCATGCGGCCTTTCCTGCAAGCCGCAAAGCGGTATAGTTCCGGCCGATGCCGCGATCGTGCGCCGGGTCGTAGGCCGCATAGTCGATGCCGTTTACGATGCCGTAGAGGTCCGCGGACCGCTTCAAGAGGACGCCCTCAAGACCGCTGCCGTACTCCGGCGTCTGGATCTCCCGGCTGTAGGTTTTGCTCACGGTGGTGATGACGTCCGCCGAAACGAGGCCTGCCTTGAGCAGGTTCATTTTGCCCCAGAACTCGATGCCCTCGGGCGTGAACACGTCCCAGCCGAGGCCGGTAAGGCGCATGTCCCAATGCCAGAACAGGCCCTGGTATCCGAGGTTGTGCACGGTAAAGACTGTTTTGGTTTTTTTTAGCGTCTCCGTTTTGCCGTAGAGCTCTTTCATATAGAGCGGAACGAGGCCGGTCTGCCAGTCATTGCAGTGAATGATGTCGGGCCGCAAGTTCAGCGCGCTGCACAGCTCCGGGATTGCGCGCGAAAAGAAAATAAAACGTTCCGCATTGTCGCTGTAATCGCCGTGCGCCGTGCCGTACAGCCCGGGACGGTCGTAGTAAACGTCCTTGTCGATGAAATAGACCGCGACGTTCCTGTCCATCGTGCCCTTGAGCACGTCGCATTGCTCTTTCCACGTGCCCAGGGGGACGGTGAAACTTGCGATGTGTTTGAGCTTGAGCGCACGGACATCCACCCGCCGGTAGCGCGGCATGACCACGGAGACCTCGTGGCCCAGCGACGCGATGGCGCGTGGAAGGCTCCCCGCGACATCGGCAAGGCCGCCCGTTTTGGCAAAAGGGGCAGCCTCAGATGCCGCGAACAAAATTTTCATAATTTGATGAACTCCTACATAGTTTTCATTGCAGAGAGCGCAACGATCGCCGAGAACTGCGAGAAGAGGAACGTGAGAAGAGTGGAAATACATAAATCTTCCGGTCTTGCCGGCTTCCCCGCACTGCCTGGGTGTGGCTTGAAACCTCTGCGCTCTCCGCGTCCTCTGCGAAAAAATCCGTTGATTATAATTTTATTTCCCGCAGGAACTTCGCGGCGTCCTCGGGCGGCGTGGGATTGATGTAGAACCCCGAGCCCCATTCAAAGCCGGCAACGTTCGTGAGCTTGGGCATGAGCTCGATGTGCCAGTGGTAATAATCGTTTCGTTCGTCGCGGAACGGGGACGTGTGGACCACATAGTTGTAAGGCGGATTCGACAGCGCCCGGTCGAGGCGACGAAGGACGTTCTGCAGGAGGCCGGCGAGGTCCTTGAAATCGTTGCCCGTGGAGCAGGAATAGCAGGAGAGGTGCTGTTTGGGCAGGATCCACGTTTCGAAGGGGAAGCGCGGGGCATAGGGCGCCAGGGCGATAAAGAGCTGCGTTTCGAGCACGACCCGCGTCGCGGTCTGCATCTCCTGCCGGATGATGTCGCAGAAAATGCAGCGTTCCTTAATCTCGTAATGCCGTTTGGCGCCGTCGATCTCCTCCTGCACCTGGATCGGCACGATCGGCAGGGCGATGAGCTGCGAGTGCGTGTGCTCCAGCGTCGCGCCGGCCGTAAGACCTTCGTTCTTGAAGATGAGCGTATACTGGAACCGCGTGTCCTTTTTGAGGTCCTCCATGCGGTCCCGGTATGCCATCAATACTTCTTCCATGGCCCTCTGGGGGAGCGTCGCAAGCGTGGCATTGTGCTCCGGGCTCTCGATGATCACCTCGTGGGCGCCGATGCCGTTCATCTTGTCGAAGATGCCTTCGCCCTGCTTGCCCAGGCTGCCTTCGATCTGGAGCGCGGGAAATTTGTTCGGCACGGTCCGGAGCCGCCATCCCGGTCCGTTGGGCTGGCCGTTGTCCCGGTAGGCAAGGATCTCGTTCGGCGTGGTGCGTTCGTTGCCGGCGCAGAACGGGCAGAACCCGGTCCGCTTCTTGCTCCGCTGATCGTGAAATTCGCTCGGCCGTTTGCCCCGCTCCGACGATATGATGACCCACCGACCGGTGATGGGGTCTTTCCGTAATTCCGGCATATGCGCTCCTTGGCCCGCACTTCGTTAAATAACAGCGGATTTTTATATTATATCCGCGTCATCCGCTGTTGTCAAAAGAACTCTTGGTATGCTATGATGCATCACCATGGCACGCAAGCTCGACAGACTTTCCCAGACCCTCGACAAGCTCCTGAAGGCCCGCGGTTTCGAAGGCCGTCTCCACCAATACCGCATCTTCGGACACTGGGAGCGGACCGTGGGTGGTATGATCGCCAGGCATGCGCAGCCCCAGCAGGTCCGTGGAAACAAGCTTGCGCTCGTCGTGGACAGCCCCGCGTGGATGCAGCAGCTTTCTCTCCTCAAACCGGAAATCATCGCAAAACTGAACAAAAGCCTGGGCAGGGAAGCCATCAAGGACATCACGCTGAAATTGGGTGAAATCGCCGTCGACCATGAGCACGTGCCTGATGAACCGGACCCGCCGCCGCTCGACCCTCATGAGCGCGCAACGATCGAACAGTACGTCGGCAAGATCGCTGATGCCGCCACCCGGGATGCGATTCGAAGGGTCATTGAAAAAGACTTCAGGAACAGGAAGAAAACGAAAAAATAGCGGCCGGTGCGGGATCTCTGTCGATACAGTCGCAAAAAGGCGGATTTCACCTACATGTCCGGCCTGCGCCTGTTGATGATCGACAGAAACTCTTCCCGGGTCGGGGGATTGGTGCGAAAAACCCCCAGCACCGAGGACGTTACAAACATGGAATTCTGCTTTTCAACGCCGCGCATCATCATGCACAGGTGGCGGGCCTCGATCATGACGCCGACGCCGTCGGCATTGATCGAGTCCTTGATTGCGTAGGCGATCTGCTCCGTCAGTCGCTCCTGGATCTGGAGGCGCCTCGCGTACATGTCCACGAGGCGGGCCAGCTTGCTGATGCCGAAAACGCGGCCCCGGGGGATGTACCCGATGTGGCAGCGGCCGTAGAACGGCAGCATGTGGTGCTCGCAGAGGCTGTAGACCTCGATGTCCTTCACCACGACCATGCTGGTCGTTTCCTGCTCGAAGCACGCCTGGTTGATCAATTTTTCAACATCGGATTGGTAGCCGGACGTCAGATACCTGAGGGCCGCTGCTACGCGTTTCGGCGTGCTGACGAGGCCCTCCCGTTCCGGGTCTTCGCCCAGTTCTACGAGCAATTCTCTTACCAGCCTTTCGATTTTTTCGTTGCTCTCGGTCATAAACGGATTTCCTTTCGTATGCGGTCAGTGTAGGTCCTGAGCGGCTGCATGCCGGTGCGGGACAGTTTCGCTGCCGCTTCCCCGATGCCGGTCTGCGACCCCGGCAGGACAAGTCCGGGTGCGATTTCGGAGAGCGCGATTGCAAGAAACGGCCGCTCCAGTATTTCCGGGTCCGGCAGCGTGAGCTCAGGCGTCGTCATCACGAGATCATCGTACAGGATGAGATCAAGGTCGATGGTGCGGGGCGCGAATTTATCATCGCTTCTTCTCCGGCCAAGCCCGGCTTCAATATTCCGCAGCACCCCGAATTTCAGCTCCGCAGGCGGGAGCGGGGTTTCAATCTCGATCACGCAATTGTAAAAGGGCGGCTGCCCTTGCCGGCCGAGGGGTTCGGTCAGGTAGATCGTGGATATTGCCCGAAGGTCCGTCTCTTTGCTCAGGCGAAGAAGAGCGGCTCTCACGTTCGTCTCCGGGTCGATGTTCGATCCGACGCTCACGAAGGCCCGCGCCATGGTTACTCCGGCTGTTTCCTTGTGATTTCCACTCCCACGCTCCTCGCGAACCGGAGCGCCGCTGGCTTCTCGACCCGGACCTGTGCTTCCCTGATCTCCGGGTGAGCCAGGCAGAGGTCAGCCACGGACTGGGCCAGAGCTTCCACGAGAAAGAATTGGGAACTCTCCGCCATTCTCATGATCTGCTTGTTCAAGGCGCGGTAGTCCACCGAATCCTCGATCCGGTCGGTCTTGCCCGCTTTGCGGAGGTCTACCGAGAGCGCCAGGTTGATGAGTACGTCCTGCTTCTCCTTGCGTTCGTCGTCGCGCACGCCGATGACGCACCGTACGAGAAGATCACTGATCAGGATTCGGTCCACTGTCCCTCCAGAAGGTGCCTGCCGCCGTCCACGTAGAGGACCTGGCCGGTCACAAAGTCGCTTTTCAGAAGATAGAGCGCCGCATCAGCGATGTCGTCAGGCCCGCCGTGCCGCCTGAGCGGCACCGTATGCGACAGCGTATTCAGGTAATTTTCATCCTTGCCCACAGGCGGTAGGATGAGGCCCGGCGCTATTGCATTCACGGTGATCGCGGGAGCGAATTCCCGCGCGCACATTGCGGTCACATCGGCGAGCGTCCGCTTGCTCAGGATATACGCCGCATGAGCCAGGTCGTAGCCGATGATCTTCGTATCGAGCAGGTTAATGATCTTGCCGCTGCCTGCAAGTCTCGAAAACTCGCGGCTCAGGACCAGGGGCGTCCACGCGTTCACGTGCATGTGCCGCGTCAGATCATGGAATCCCATGTCCATGAGCGTGCCGGGCTCGAAGATCGATGCGTTATTAATGAGGATGTCGAGCGATCCCGCGGTTTTCATCGCCCGGACAACGAGCGTCTCGTACTCTTCCGGCTTCTCAAGGTCGGCTGACACGTTCCACGATTTTGCGCCGCAGCCGGCGACTTCATCGCAGACCTTGTCTGTTTCCTGTTCACGGTCGCGGCGGTCGTGTGCCACGATGTTCACGCCTTCCTCGGCAAGCGCGATGGCGAGCGCCCGTCCGATCCGCCTGCTGGCGCCGGTGATCAGGGCCACCTTGCCCTTTAACGTATTCTCCCTGCGGTCCTGCGCCGCAATATGGCTTGTCATGCTGCTTTCACTGTTTGCTGTTGGTCCACCAGCTGGTCGATTATGGCCGCTACGATGAAATCGTTCATGGAGAGCCCGTTGATCTTATGCGTGGAGAACGTGAGCCGGACTTTATCGTAGGAGATGAGAATATCCGGATGATGGTCCTGCTCGTTCACGATTTCCGCCACGTTATTCACGAACTGCACGGCCTCGTGAAAGTCCTTGAAACGGAATTCCCGGATGATCTCCCTGTCGCCGAGCGACCACTTCGGGATCTCATGCATGAACTCCTCGGCTTCTTTCCTTGTGAGCGGGGCAGTTCCCTTTGCCAAGGGTTTTGCCGTTTGTTCTGTAAGTTTCATGGATGCCTCCAATCACAATTAGTAGATTTCTCTTATCCCCTTACCGAATGAACCCTCTCAGGTTCTCTTTCGTCATCCTCTCACCCTTTTGGATCAGCTTGCGCGCTGCCTCGACCTTGTCCCACACATTGCACATCATCGCGCCCCGCACCTTGCCGTTGTTCAAGTAATAGATGACGCCGGTCTCGTTTTCCTTTTGCCAGTCCGCAAAGGTCTCGAGTTCCGCGTTCACGTCGCCGACCGCTTCGTATCCGAACTCGAAGAGGTCGGAGAAAAAGTAGGGCATGTAGGTATAGGGCTCGTGCGCGCCTGCCATGTTCCGGCCCGCCCATTTGCCCTGGTTCAAGGCATTGTCCCAGTGCTCGACGCGCACCTGTTTTCCGAGGGCCTGGTACGGAAAGAACGCAATGTCGCCCGCAGCATAGATGCCGGGGAGCGAGGCCTGAAGATACTCGTCCACGATGATCCCGTTGGCGGTCTGCAGCCCTGCTTTTCGCGGGAGATCGAGTGACGGCGCGATGCCGATGCCCGCGATCACCATGTCCGATTCGATCTCTTTGCCGCTCTCGATGCGCGTAACGAACCGGCCGTTCTTTTTCCGGAAGGAAGCAGGTTTTTCGTTGGCAAGGACCGTGATCCCGCGGGATCGATACTGGTCCTGGAGCGCTCTTCCCAGAGACTCGGGAAAGATGCGGTTTACCAGATAGGGATCAGGAAAAATCATCGTAACCTTTACCTTATTGGTGTGCAGGGCCGCGGCGATTTCCGAACCGATGAAGCCGCCGCCGATCACGATTGCGGATTTTCCTTCCTTCGATTCCGCGCGCAGTCGGAGGTAGTCATCCAGCGTACGGTAATAACAGATGCCTTCGAGACCGCCGCCGGGTACGGACAGTCTCCGCGGCACCCCGCTGGTAGCGAGCAGGAGCTTCTGATAGCGATACGTCTTGTTGTTGTCCGTTGTTATGGTTTTCTGATTTACATCAAGCGACATCACCGTAACGCCGGTCTCGACAGTTGCTCCGTTCTGATCGTAGAAGCTCTGATCGTGGAGGAAAATGTCCTCAACCTTCTTTTTCCCGAACCAGAGTTTTTTTGAGAGCGGCGGGCGGTCATAGGGCAGGTGCTTTTCAGCGCCGAGGAGCAGCACGCTGCCGCTCTTGTCCCGCTCCCGGATGCCTTCGACGGCGGATGCGCCGGCAAGTCCTCCTCCGACGATGATATAAGCATAGGTCTGGTCAGCCATGGTGCGCCTCCTCTGCGCTGCGCGCAGATTCTCCCATAACAGGGGGAAATCGAGCTCCTGGTGTTCTGTTCCAAATATAACATACTTAACTGGCGGTCGGCGGGGCGGTATCTGCGGCTGTAAATCTGTACGGGGGAAAGGGGGAATGAAAAGGCGAAAAGGGGGAAAGATGAAGAGGCGGGGTGTCAGGGGAGATCGTAGATCCGGCGCATTTCCTCGGTATAAACGCCCGGAGTCTTATACATGACAAGCGGCGGCAGAACGTCGAGGCTGATGCCTGCCGATTTGACTGCTTCGATCATGACGAGTGATGCGGGCTTCTGCCCGTGGGAATGGACAAAACGGAGGACTTTCGGCTCCAGCTTTTTTTCGCGCAACGCGCTTATCAGCTCGGCGGTCCGGTTTGCAGCAAAGATGATGAAGTATCTGCCTTTGTTCTTTAACAAATCCTGACGATTGAGCCAGGCGGAAAGAAGAGCGGTCTGCTCATGCCGCGCAGCCTGTCGTTCCGGGGAAGGGCTTGTTCTGCCGGTTCCTTGCGCCGTATAAGGCGGGTTGGCCACGATGACGTCAAAGGCCTTCGGCGCAATCGATCGGCTCAGGTATTTGACGTCACGGTCAGCAGAGACGATGCGGTCACTAAGCCCGTTCTCTTCAATGTTCCGGCACAGAAGATCATAGGCCTGAGCTTCGAATTCATCGGCAACAAGCCGCACGGATGGGAATTTTTTGGCGAGAAGAAGAGAGATGACGCCGGTGCCCGCCCCCAGTTCGAGTATCCGGTCCCCTGGCTTCAGGCGGCAGAAATCCGCAAGAATCAGGCTGTCCTGCGTAAAGCGGGCTCCTTTTCGGGGCTGCAAGACGGTTACGACGCCGGCACCCCGGAGGGAGATGCTGTCGCGGGTGACGCCGGTCATTTTACGTTTTCCACGTACTCTGCGGGAAGGCGCTTGGGCTTCCCGTTCACGTCGACATAAACGACCTTGGCCAGGCATTCCACGAACACGCGCTGCGAGGTTTTCTCGCGCATGATATGCTCGAAGATCATCGTGGCGCGCGTAATGTCCCTGACCCAGGTCTCGATCTCGATCGTGTCGCCGTAGCGCGCGGGCGATTTGTAGTCCACCTCAACGCGAAGCACCATGAAGATGGTGCCTTCGTCCATGAGCTTCTTGACCGCATATCCCTTTGACGCCAGATATTCGG
>JAJXTW010000031.1 GCA_021783455.1 Nitrospirota bacterium
TTGATTCTCTCCAGAATTTCGGCAGCTAAGTCGCCCCGGATATTCAGATAGGCCTTTTGGAGTGTCTCTTCTGGAGTTTCTACAGGGGAAGTGTCGTGGTGACTGCCATTGGAGGCTTGATCGGACTTTGCCGTATGGAATGCGACGAACTCGGGAAACTGATCAAGAACCTTTACATCGATTCGGTCATGGCCTTTCTTGTGCAGCTCTTTGCCCCGTTCGGTAATACGAAACCAGCCTCGTCGCGGCGACTCAAAAACATTTGCCTGAACAAAATAGCTCTTCGCCCAGGCAGTGCGATTGTCGAATTTCGTTTGAGTGCCGCTCGGGAGTAATTCACGAAGATCGGCCTCGGCAATATTCATGCGTTTGGCGATGATTTCCCGTGCCTCTTTCATGGAGTGCTCTTTGCCGTCCGCGGCCACGTCCAGCAAGGGCTTAAAGAAAGACTGGAAATCAGGAACTGCCATGATCGATCTCCTTAATTGCTTATTGCATTACATATCAGTTGGATTTCTGCGAAAAGAAAAAGCCGGTCAAAAAGGAATTAACTCATTCCCAACCGGCCTCGCGGTATTCTCTCCATGGCAGATCCCGCTTTCACGCATACATCAGGCGCTGTCCTCTCGGCGTTGGAACGATATCTCCGAATTCGCGCGCAGTATCGATCCACAGCCGGATGGCCTCTTTGGCATTAGCCAGGGCCAGTTCCTGTGTATCTCCATGTGCCATACACCCCGGCAACTCAGGCACCTCGACGATAAAAATCTTGTCTTCCTCGCTCCAGTAAAGAATGATTTCATATTTATCCATGGGTCTCACCTCGTAGCTTATACCGCAGGATCATGGCTCGCACCTGGCGGACTTGATACACTTTCGCCTTGCCGCCGTCCCATTGAAGGTTAATCCGCTCTTCCACACCTTGTTTTCTGAAGATATGGTGACTTCCCCGCACGCGCATATCGAATCCCATCTGGACCAGAAGCGGCACAATTCGTCAAAATCGATGTTCGCATCGGAACTGCCCAGCAGTATTTGCTCCAACAGTTTTTCGTATTTGCCCATGCTCGTTAATCAGCACTCTATAAGTTAAACTATCATATTTGGCATATCAATTCAAGCGGTTCATTGGCACTTCTAATATCCGAATACAGCGAATCGAGGAAATAGGAACCGAGACCAGGATCCTGAGACTCGTAGAATCGATACCCTGCTTCAATATCATTCTCCGCGGCGCTCAGGATTTGTATTTTCATGAGACCTTCTTCTCGATGCGTTTCTTGGCCTGCTCCCAGTCAGACGCGGAGAGCTTGCCGGCTGCATAGGCAGCCTCTCGTTCCTTGAAGAAAGACTGGAAATCAGGAACTGCCATGATCGATCTCCTTGCTAATTCCGGCAGTATTGGTGGTTATTCTTATCCAAGGCAAGAATACAATAACGATGAGGAAATGGCAAGGGGATTCACGGAAAGAGGGTGCCTTGATCTTTTCTGAGCTAAGGAATGCTCTCTTCCGGAAATCCGAAACTCTTGAGCTTTGAGCAAAATAAAAAAGGACGGGAAACTGTATCGTCTCCTGTCCTTCCTTTTTGCTTATGGCGTCTTGTTCCCTATTACTTATTCCCCAAAATCCCGTTCACCACGGTCAAAAGATCCGCGGTCTGAATGGGCTTGGGAATATAGGCGTTGGCGCCCAGGGCCAGGCCGCGCTTGCGGTCCTCCTCTGCGCCCTCCGTCGTGATGATGATGATGGGGATGGTCTTGTGAGCCGGATCGTTCCGCACCATGGAGACCAGTTTCAAGCCGTCCATGATGGGCATGTTGATGTCCGTCAGGATGATGTCGAATTTCTGGGTCGAGAGCTTCTTGAGCGCATCGATGCCGTCGTTGGCCTCGACGATCTTGCTCCCCGGAATGCGCTTCAGGGCAAAAGAGATCAGCTGCCGCATCGTCGGGGAGTCTTCAACCACCAGAAAGTTATGCTCGGGCATGTTCCAACCTCCGTTTATTTTTCCTTGAGCAGATCAAGAAAGCTCTGGATCGTCGTAAGTTTGCGCTCCGACTGCGAATAGAGCTTCGAGGAAAAGAGCGCCGTAGCCGCATGGCCGGCAAGCATCGAGAAAAGCTCGTAGTCGACGTTCGAGAACTCCTGCTTCTGGACCAGGAGCTTATAGATGACGATGACGCCGATCACGTGCTCTTTGATCTTGAGCGGGATGACGACCAGGGGGTGGAGATAATCCACGCCAACGAGGTCTGTGGGGTCTCCCTCGCGGTAGAAGGACTCGCCTGACCGAGCGGCGGCCCCGATGGTCCCCTCGCCCAGTTTGACGCTGGCGCGCGCCTCCGGTCCCATGCCTTCCTGGGCGACGATCGTGAGCTCATTCGTTTTCTCGTCGAGCATCATGATGGAAAACTCTTCAGCGCCGATCAGGTTCATGACGATTTCGAGGATGATTTTCAGGGACTCGTTGAAGTCCAGCGTGGAGTGCAATTGGTAGCTCGCGACGTAGAGGTTCGCAAGGTTGTTGTTTTCGGACTCTACTTCGATGTACCGGTTGGCGAAGTCCTTGTTTTCCTCCTCAACCACCCGGTAGCGCTCGATGAGGCTTCTGTTCTCATCTTCGAGGAATTTGATCCGCTCTTCCATCGAGTGCATCTTATAGGTTCCTTCCCGGCCGGAAAACTTGGTGACTTCCTCGAGCTGGGCGACGCGATACCGGAGCTTCTCGTTCTCTTTCAGCAGTTCCTGGGTGAATTCTTCGCCTTTTTTAAAAACCTGGAGAAACTCTTCCACTTTTTTTGATATCGGTGCCGGTTCCTTTTCCATTATCCCCTCCCGGTGCAGCCTGTCAGGATGCCGGTGATCCTCTGTACGCGCCCTCGTCCAAACAAGAGCAGCCCCTGTTGACACGATCTATCGTCCCGCCCCCTGCAATTTCCTCGATCACGGCAATTATAGTCGAGTACAATTAAATTATCAAGAAAGAATTGTCGCAGGAGCGGGAGCCCCATCGACGGCCTTGCCGGGATTGCATCGCAGAAGAATTTCCTGCGCCATCCCTCCCAGCGTCAGGACCTTGTCCACGGCGCCGGTACGAATGGCCTCTTGCGGCATGCCGAAGACCACGGCGCTTTCTTCACTTTCTGCCAGGCACTGGCCGCTTTCTTTTTTTATGGCGAACACGCCTTTGGCGCCGTCGTTGCCCATGCCGGTCAGCACGACCCCGAGCGCGGCGGGACCGCAGGCCCCGGCGACCGACGCCATCATGCGGTCGGCGGAGGGCACGTACCTGTCGGAAGGGGCGCGGGGGACCAGCTCGGTGACAAGCCCCTTTCGATCGCGCTTCACCACGAGGTGAAAGCCGCCGGGTGCGATAAGCGCAGCACCGGGTTTCACGCGGTCGCCGGCGGCGGCTTCGCTGACGACGAGTGACGAGAGTTTGTTCAGGCGTTCCGCAAAACTTTTGGTGAAGCCCGCGGGCATGTGCTGCGAAATCACGATGCCCGCCCGGAGGTTCGCCGGCAGCGCCGTCAGTATCGCCTGGAGCGCAGGCGGCCCTCCGGTGGACGCTGCGATTGCCACGACCTCTATCGGCCCCCGTTCTTTCGGTCCTTCCTTTTCTTTCCGGAGAACCGGCGCTGCCTGCTGCCGGGACAGAAGGGCGACCGTGTCCGTGACCCGCGACATTTTCAGGTTCAAAACTCCGCGGACCTTGGACACGAGCTCGCCCTGGACGCCCTCGATGCTCCGGGATATGCGGGCCTCGGGTTTTGCGAGGAAATCCACGGCGCCGACTTCGAGCGCGCGGAAAACGCTCCGGCTGTCGGAGCGGCTGGAAAGCACGATCACGGGCGTCGGCCGCTCTTTCATCAGCCACCGCAGGAAGGTGAAACCGTCCATCGTCGGCATTTCAAGGTCCAGCGTGATCACGTCCGGCAGAAAACGGAGCGTTTTCGCGATCGCATCTACGCCGTCGACAGCGCTGCCGACGACCTCGATGTCCGCGTCGGCCGCGAGCATTTTCGTGATCATCATCCGATTATAGGCCGAATCATCGACCACGAGAGCCTTGATTTTTTTCATGCCGTTTTCGTCCTCACCGGTTTCTGATAGACCATGTCGTTTTTGAGCGTGCGGAGGACAAAAGCACTCGACAGGTTGATCAGGGACTCCGAGTGGCCCAGGAGCAGATAGCCGCCTTCGCGGAGCTTCTGGTAAAAGCTTTCGATCACTTTCTTTTTGGCCTCACGGTCGAAATAAATAATGACGTTGCGGCAAAAAATAATATCCATATTGTTGATCAGGCTGGTCTTGTGGGGATCGAGCAGATTCACGGAGCTGAACGACACCAGTTCCTTCACCCGGTCGATGATGCGGTAATCGCCCTTTTCATCCATCACGAAGTATTTGGCCAGCATCTCCGGACTCGTCGCACGGTGCGCGCTCTTTTTGTACACGCCCTTGCGGGCCGTGTGCAGGACCCGCTGGTTGATATCGCTGCCCAGGATCTCAACCTGCCAGTCGCGCCACCAGTCCCCGGATTCAAGGAGGAGGATGGCGATGGTGTACGGTTCCTCTCCCGTGGAGCAGCCGGCGCTCCAGATCCGGAGCACCTTGCGGTCTGAAATGGATCGGCGCAGTTCCGGCAGGATCTCCTCGGAAAAGGCCTTGAGCTGCGGGCTCTCCCGGAAGAAATAAGTTTCGTTCGTGGTAAGGTTGTCGACGAGCACAACCAGTTCTTCTTCGCGCTTCCGGTCGTACTTCAGGAGGTGATAGTATTCCTCGAAGCTTTTCAGCCGGTGCTGTTCGAGCCGGCGCGAAAGGCGGCGCTCGAGCAGAAATTTGGAGCCATCGTCAAAGTAAATCCCGCAGTAGCCGTGGATAAAGTCCCGGAGAAGCCTGAAGACGTCATCGGGCAGCGGAATGATCTGCTCTTCGAACATTATCTCCCCAGGGCCTCTTTCGCCGCTTGTCGAACCGTTTTATCCGGGTCTTCCTCTGCGAGCTTCGCCAGAAGCGCCTCGACCGCCGCAATGCCTTTCTGCTTGACGGCCTCGATCGCCGCCTTGCGGACGCTCCAGTGCGGGTCCGTCAGTCGCGCGGCGACGGTTTTATAGGCATCCTCCCCGTCGCAGGATAACAACGCCGTGAGCACGGTCTTGCGCACCTCCGGGTCGGCGTGATCGACTAGTTTGGTCATCGGCGCTATCGCCTTCCGGTATTTGAGTTTGCCGAGGACCTCTATGATCGCCAGGAGAAATATATCGGATGCCGTCCCGAGATAGGCCGCGAGGACGTCGCCTGCCTGTTCTCCTCCGATTTTCCCCACTCCCCGCGCCGCCGCGGCCCGCACCCACAGGTCGGCATCTTCAAGAAGGTGAATAAGCGCATCGCGCGCTTCGGGCGAATCTATCGCGCCCAGGGCCTCGGCCGCCGGCATTCTGACTTCAGGATCGTCATCGGTGACGGCCAAGAGCAGGGAGCGGGCCGCCTTGCTGCCGGGCACGTTGGCGAGGGCATGGACCACGGTTTTCCTGACCGACGGCTCCTCGTCCTTGAGTGCAAAAGCCAGGGCGTCGTAAGCACGCTGACTCGAAAAATTTCCGAGCAGGTGCGCGATGTTCCGGCGCAGGTAAGCCTCATGGGAAGAAAAATTGCTGAGCAGGCCGTCGAGCACGGATTCGTCGCCGATCGCGGCCAGGGCATGGATAGCGGACTCCTGAACATTTTCGTATTCATCTTGGAGAAGGGCGAGCAGTCCGGCAACCGCCTTCCGGCTGTGCAGGCGGCCCAGCGCATCGGCCGTCGTGCTCCGCACATGGCCGTTCTCATCGGTCAAAAGCTTGATCAGGGCGTCCTCGGCCCCGGCCAGTCGGCAGGAGCCCACGGTTTGCGCCACAGCCTTGCGAACGAGTGCGTTATCGCTCGACAGGTAGCCAAGCAAAAAGTCGGCCTTGTCCGGGTCCAGGTGGGTGAGCGCCTGCACCACGGGATCGGCGAGGTGCTCTTCTTTCAGAAGGGCGAGAATTTTCCTGATCGAGCTTTCCCTGCCGGTCCAGCCGAGCACGGCAATCGTCGCTCGCTGCAGTTCTCCCGCACTGGTGATGAGAATTTCTTCGAGAAAATCCGCGGCCCGCTCGTTCGTGCCGGCCCGCACGGCGGAAAGGATCTCTCTTCGCTCCGCTGCTTCGCTCTTCCGGTAGATTGCGGCAAGCGCCACGATCGAAACTTCGCGAACGATCCTGAGCGGGTCGGCGAGGCTCGCGATGAGCGGACCCAGCGTTGTTGCATTGCCGATCTTGCCGAGCGCTTCGAGGACGGGCTCCCGGAGACTGCTTCGGCCCAGCGCCCCAAGGAGCGGGCCCAGCGCCCGTTCATCTCCTATCCCGCCCAGAGCCTCGGCTGCGGCATAGTCGAGCCAGCCGTGGTTGTAGCGGCCAAGGCAGGCGAGCAGCGCATCGACGGCCCTGCGGTCCCCGATCTTGCCGAGGGCCTCCGCAGACGCCACCCGGATGTTCTCATCACCGTCCCCCAGCCTGTCGATCAAGGCCGGCACGGCGCGACGGTCCCGGATGTCGCCGAGAATGTCGACGACGAACTTCCGCACGTCCGGATCAGGGGTCGTGACCATGCCGAGCAGGGCGTCAACGGCCCGGCCGCCCATCTGCACCAGCGCCTCGATAGCCGAGTTTCGCGCGCCGGCGTTATCGTGTGCGCTCAGCGCCCGAATAAGCCCGGCAATGACGCTCTCTCCTCCGATCGACAAAAGCGCCTCGACGGCAGTCTTCCGCACCCGCCAGTCGACGTCTCCCATTGCGCGAAGCAGCAGAGGAAGGGCGTCGCTGCCGCCGCCGGCCAGGTCGAGGACCGCCTCGCGCCGCACCTCGGCATCGTTGCTGTCAAGCTTGTTTTCCCTATCACGATGCGGCATGTTCCGCCTCCGCCAGCGCCCTGCGCTCCTGCTGGCTCAGGATCCTGGCAATGTCCAGAAGAATGATGAGCCGGTCTCCGACTTTCCCCATACCGGTGATGAAATCCACCTGCTCGCCGGTCGCCGCCTCAGGGGCCCGCTCGATGTCTTTTTTGGGCACATAAAGGACCTCTTTCACCCGGTCGACCACGAGCCCGAGCAGCTCCGGTCTGGTCCCGGGGGAATCGGGGACCGCGCCCTTCGTGATGATCATGCGCATCTTGCGGGGATCGTCGTGGATCGACGCAAGACCAAAGCGCTTCCGCAGATCGACGACGGGTATGATGGCGCCGCGGAGATTGATCACGCCTTCGATGAACTCCGGCATCCGGGGCAGCGGCGTGATCTTCTGCGGACGGACGACCTCGATGATGGCATTGATGTCCAGCCCGTATTCCCCGGAGCCGACCTGGAACGTCACGAGCTGCACCGTGTCCTCGGCGATCGTTGCTTTTTTTTCTTTGGTGAGGATGCTCTTCATTTCCCTGCCTCGTGACCGGGCCCCGCACCCCGGCCCGGTGTTTTACGTCCTGAACTTTTCGATTTCTTTTTTCAGCGTTTCCGTCTGCGTAACCATCACGTCCATGGCGTTGTTGAGCCCCGCGCCGAGGTTCGCGTTGGATTTCGCGATACCCTTGATCCGGTCGATGGCTTTCACGATCAAATCGCTCCCGGCCTGCACCTCCGCCGCGGCCCGGTGGACCATGCCGATCTTCGCGCTCATGTTCTCAACGGAAGCGGTAATATCCTTGCTCCCCCTCGATTGTTCGTCGGTGGAGTTCTTGACGAAGTGCGTCAGCTCCCGCATCTTCTCCGACGCCCGCATGATCTGCTCGCTGCCGGTCCGCTGTTCGTTGGCGGCGCGGGCGATCTGGTGGGTCATGGCGTTGATTTTTTCGACTGCGTCGCTGACCTGCCTGATGCCGCGCGTCTGCTCGGCGGCCGCGTTGTTGATGCTCCTGCTCATGTCCCGGGACCGGTCTGCCCGCTCCAGAATTTTTTCGAGCGCGGCC
The DNA here is from genome assembly GCA_021783455.1 of Nitrospirota bacterium. Classification (GTDB taxonomy): domain Bacteria; phylum Nitrospirota; class UBA9217; order UBA9217; family UBA9217; genus JAJYKN01. Next base: position 7,986 of record JAJXTW010000031.1, read on the forward strand.
CCGGCATCGCGGGCGAGCAGAACGCCCTCGGAAACCAGCGAGACCTCTTCCCGCATGCCCCCCACGGCGTCGCGCGTCTCTTCCTGAACGGACGCAATCAGCGTGCCGATCTCCTTTGTGGACGAGGCCGTGCGGTTCGCGAGCTCCCGGATCTCTGCCGCGACCACGGCAAACCCTTTCCCGTGCTCGCCGGCCTGCGCCGCGAGGATCGCCGCGTTCAGGGCAAGGAGGCTGGTCTGGTCCGTAATGTCTTCGATCACCGTCAGGATGCCGCCGATGCTCTCGGCCCGCTCGCCCAGGCGGTTTACCACGTCCGCGGTGCGCCGCGCCGTGGCCTCGATGCGGTTCATGCCCTCGACGGTCTTCTCGATGGAGCGCATGCCGAGTTGCTGGGCGTCGGCCGCAACGGCCTCGGCGAGCGTCGCGGACTCCTTGGCGTTCGCTTCGACCTCTTTCACCGAGGCGCTGATCTCCGTTGCCGACGCGGCGGTGTCTTCCGCCGCGGTGGACAGGACGGTCACGTTCTCCGCGATCTGGCGGACCGCCACGGACATCTGGCTGATTGCGGACGACGTCTCCTCGATGGAGGACGAAAGCTCCGTCATGGTCTTTGCGACTTCATGGATCGAGGCATCCATCTCGACCACCGAGGACGAGGTCTGCTCCGAGGTCCGGTAGAGGTCCTCGACGTTGCCGGCGATCTCCTTCAGGGAAAAGTGCATCTCGTTAACGGACGACGCGGCCTCCTCGACGGACTCTGCCTGCGTCCCGCTTCCCGCGGTTATCTTCGTCGAGATCCCTTTGACGTCCCGCCAGACCGCGTCCGTCTTCTGGGACGCCTCCCGGATGTTCTCGATCATGCCCTTGAGCCCGACGATCATGCGGTTCAGGCCGCGGCCGAGCATCCCGACCTCGTCCATGGAGTGCACGCGGACGCTCTGGGTCAGATTGCCTGCGGCAATGTTCGACGCCACCGCAACGGCCTCCCGTGTCGGGGCGACGATGAGCCGCCGCGTCATGAAATAGATCATCGCAGCCATGGCAACCACGATCACCAGGCTCGTAAAAAGGAGCACCGCGACGACGTTCTTCGTTTCGTTCCGTATTCCCTGCCGCGCAAAGCCCATCGTAACCACTCCGATCCGGGTGTCCCCGATCTTAACATCGGCCCGCACCTCGATGGGGTCCAGCTTTTCCCGTGCGCGTCGCGCCAGGAGGGCCGCATCAGAGGACTTTTCTTCGGCAAGGAACGCCTTGACGGCCGGGTTCGTCTCGTTGAACACGGCGAGGGCATTGTTCACGATCACGCCCGAAGTGTCGGTCACATAGGTATAGAGCACGCCTTCCGACCGCGCGACATCCGCAACAAGGCTGTCGAGCGCAAGAGTGTCACGGTCCCAAAGGTGGTCGCTCCCGGTCCGGCCGAGGAACTGCCCCATCGCGCGGCCCTGAGTTTCGATCGCCCGGTACTGCGCCTGCGTCATCATGCGCGCTACAAACACGGTGCCCGCAACCATGAGGACCGCGATGACGCCGGTGAGCGCAATCATCAGTTTGAGCCCCATGCTGGCTTCGATCGGGTCTTTGACCGCCCGCTTGAACTTCTCCCGGAAGAGCATCTTGCCTTGTTCACTCATATTTTCACCTCAGTGGGTCGCGCTCCCTGTTGACGGCTCAGCTCCTTCCAGTTTTTCCACGATCGTCCTGATCGTTTCGTAGTCGCTGTCCGTTGCGTCGGCAAACCCCGTGTAGTCCGGGTCGATCATCGTCAGCAGGCGGGCCTGGTCCGCGTCCCTCCGGTCCAGCGCCTGGAGCGCCTGCTTGATCCGGTCGGCCGTCGGCCGGTCCAGCGTCTTTGAGACGCAGATGTTGAACTCGGGTATTTCGACCGATGTTTTAATCACTGCCAGGCCGCGGCCCTCGAACAGCTTTGCCGTCGACTCGCGGAGCCCGCCTGCATCGTACTCTCCGGCAAGGACCGCCTCGGCCACGGCATCGTGGTGCCCCAGAAAAACGTAGTCTTTCAGGTCGCCCAATCCGATCCCCGCATCGGCGAGCATGGCGCGGGGCATCAGGTAACTGGAGGTGGACATTTTGTCGCCGAAGGCAAAACGTTTGCCTTTGATCTCTTCCACGGACGAGATCCCGCCGCCCGCGCGCGCGACAATCGTCGAATGGGTATAGGGCACGCCGTTCCGAAGCGCCTTGACGAGGAGCACAGCGCCGAATTTCTTGTGCGCTTCAAGGTAGGTCGTCGGCGTCAGGTAGGCAAGATGAGTCGCCCCCTCCTCGAGATCCGCGAGCGTTTGCGCAAAGTCGACGGCCAGCGACAGTTCAACCCGTCTGCCGAGCGCCCGCGAGAGATAGTCCGCAAGCGGTGTGAAGCGCCGATGCATTTCCGCCGGCGCATCGAGCGGGATCACGCCCATCAGGAGGGCGCCGTCCGAAACATCCCGCTGTCCCTTGCCGACCGTCATCGAGCTGATTTCCTGGTTCAGGAGCTCGGCCTGCTCCCCGAGGATTTTGAGCGCTCCGGCCATCCCCTCGACCCCTTTCATGTTCCTGCGCGGGAGGTCCTGGATCTGTTCGAGGGAGCCCTGTACTTGCTGGACGGCCTGCCGCTGTTCCCGCGATCCGGCGGCGATCTTCCCGGCGCGATGGGTCACGTTCTCGGCGGCCTCGGCGATCTGCGCGCCGCCTCGTTCCTGTTCGGTCATGGCGATGCGCACCCGCCGCGCGATGTCCCGCATGCCCTCGGCCGCGGTCAGGATCATCTCCGTGCCTTTGGTCTGCGCCTGGGTCGCCGACGCTATTTGCTCCATCATCTGCTTGACGTTCGCAACAGCCTGGCTCACCTGCTGAATGCCCCGGGCCTGCTCGCTCATCGCCCGGTCGATCATGGCGGCCATCTCCGCGGAGCGTGTTGAGCTGGCCAGCATCTTGTCCAGCGCCGAAGCCGCCTCGCGGGACCGCCGCACGCCTTCTTCCACCGCCGTGAGACTGGCGGCCATGGCGGCCACTGCCTCCTTGGCCTCTTTCTGGACCGCAGTAATGAGTTTCCCGATATCCTGGGCCGATCCGGCGGTACGGTCGGCAAGGGCCTTGATCTCCTCCGCTACCACGGCGAATCCCCTGCCGTGTTCTCCTGCCTGGGCGGCGAGAATCGATGCGTTCAGCGCAAGCAGGTTCGTCCGCTCCGTCACCTCGACGATGACGCCGAGAATTTTGCCGATCTCCTCGGAACGCTTCCCGAGCCGCGTCACCACCCCCGAATAGCGCTCGACCGTGTCCTTGATCGTGTTAATGGCGTTCATGGTTTCCTGGATGGACCGGGCGGCGATGTCTTTTGCCTCGGCCGAAACCTGATGCGAAAGCTTCGTGGACTCCTTCGCCGCCTGCGCCACTTCGCGCACCGTGGCCTCGATCTGGATCGCCGACGCCGAGGTCTCCTCCGCCGCGGAGGTGAGGTTTTCCACGTGGCCGGCCACTTCGCGGATCGATGCGATCATTTCGGTGACCGACGTCGTCACGTCCTCGACGGAAGAGGTAAGCTCCGCGGTATGGAGGGCCACTTCCTTGTTCGTGGCGTTCATCTCGAGAATGGACGATGAAGTTTCTTCAGCCGAGACCGTCAGGCTCTCCGCGCTCTCGGCGATGGACTGGATGGAGGACGACATTTCCGCAACTGCTGAAGACACGCTCGTCATGGCGTCGGTCTCCACACCCGCGTTCTTTCTGACCTCTCGCGCGTCCGCCGCAATGGACGGGCTCAGCTCGTTGATCCGCGAGGAAATCCGTCCCATCTCGACGATGAACTGTTCGAGACGCGCGATGAGGTAATTGACCCCGTTCGCGAGCTCGCCGATCTCGTCGCCGCGTTTTACCGCGACGCGCCGGGTAAAGTCCTTCCGGTCAATGACCGCCTTCAGCGCAGTTCCCATCTCCTGCACCGGCGCGGTGACGGTCCTCGTCACAAAAAAATAAAACAGGCCTGAGAGGATCGCAAAAATAAGCAGGTCTTCCACAAAGGCGTTGATCGCGAAGCTTCTGAGCCTGCTCTCCAGGTCTGAAGGAAACACCGTGAGGCGGATTTCGCCCAGCCGCCGCGCGTCCAATGAGATCGGCAGCGGTTTGACAACGATCCGCAGGGGAGAGAGGGTCGTGGTGGCCGCATGGGCCACCAGCCTCCCCTCGCTGTCTACGATCGTCACTTCCTGGGCATCGGGGGTGTGCATGAAGTTCTGCGCCAGGTCGCGCAGCGCGCCATAGTTCTCCGTCAGCAGGGAGGGAGCGGCCAGTTCGGCCAGGAGCCGGCCGGATTCCTCGCCATGAATGCGCGCCGTTTCGATGATGTCCCGCTTCTCCTCGAAATAGCGATAGGTCCCGATCAGCCCCGTCGTCACGAACAGACCGGTGAAGATCAGGATGATAAGCCTCTGCCGTACACCCATACCCACGCTTGCCTCCCCAGGCAGAAGACAGACACCATTTCAGTCCATCTTCTGACTTCTGTCTTCTAGAACTTAAATCCGTCCAGCTCCGATTGGAGCGTGTCTGCTTTCGCCTTGAGCAGTTGGACCGCCATATCCATTTCAATCGAAACATCGACGGTGTCCTGCGTGATCGTTTGTATGCGGGTAATGGCGTCGCTGATCTGCTGCGCCCCCAAGCTCTGCTCCTGGGTGGAGCGGGCGGACTGGGCAGCCTGGACCGTGACAGACTCGACGGCACTGGCGATCTGCCTGCTGCCCGTGGTCTGCTCCTGCGTTGCGGTCTTCACCTGCCGGGTAATGTCGCGCATGCGCTCCGCAGCCTGGGAGATCCGCTCGCTTCCCCTGCGCTGCTCCTGCAGCGCGCCGGCGATCTGTTCGATCTGCTCCGCGATGCTGACTGCCGTCTCGGTGATCTGCGACACACCCTTGGCCTGCTCCGCCGTGGTCTTCTCGATGGCGCGCGCCATCTCCGCGGACTGTCCGGAGCTGTCCGCCACCTGTTTGAGCACGTCGTTCGTCACGTTCACCAGGGAAACGCCCGCTTCAACAGCGGCGAGCCCCCGGCCCATGGCCTGGACGCTCTGGGCGGTTTCCTCCTGCACCGATGAGATCAGGCCGGAAATCTCCTGGGTCGACGCGGCCGTCCGCTCGGCGAGGTCTTTGATTTCTTCGGCAACGACGGCAAACCCTTTTCCGTGCTCCCCGGCCTGCGCCGCGAGAATGGCTGCGTTCAAGGCGAGCAGGCTCGTCTGGTCCGTGACCTCGTCGATGACCTTTAAGATCTGGCCGATTTCCTGCGACCGCTTCCCGAGCCGGTTCACCACGGCGGCCGTGGCCTCGACAGCGTCCTTGATGTTCTGCATGCCCCGGATCGCCTCGCTGGCGGCCGCCATGCCTCGCTCCGACGCTTCGCGGGAAACCTGTTCCGTGAGGCGGGCCGATTCCAGGGCGCGCTGTTCCACTTCCTTGACCGAAGCGCTCAATTCGGTGATCGACGACGAGGTTTGCTCCGCCGAAGCCGACAGGGCATCGGTGTTTTCCGATACCTGCTTGATCGAGGCGATCATCTGTTCAATGGACGTTGCCGTGTCCTCGACGGCCGCGGCCAGCACCCCGGAGTTTTTCGCGACCTCTTCGACCGACGACGCCATTTCCGAGGCGGACGACGAGGCGTCCGTGGCCGCCCGGGACATGTCGCTGGTGTTGTCCGCAACGCCGCGGATCGACGCCACCATCTCATTCACGACCATTGCCGTCTGTTCGGTGGCTTCCTGCTGCACGCGCGAACCCTGGGTCATCTTGGCCGCAGCGCTGCTCATCATCGTCATCGCTTCCCCCAGGCCGCTTCCCGTCGCCCGGATCTTGCGCAGCATTTCCCTCAGATTGGAGGACATGGTATTGATGGCGCCGCCGAGGTTGGCGATCTCATTTTTGCCTTTGACAATAATCTCCTGCGACAGGTCCCCGGCCGCCATCTTTCCTGCGGTCTTCGACATCTCCGCAATGGGCCGGGTGATTTCCCGGTCCATGAAGAAGTACACGAGGGACGTTGCGGCCAGAAAACAGACGATGCCGGCCAAAAGGGACCACAAAAGCAGGCTCTGCACCTGGCGGTCGACGACTCTTTCGCGAAGCGCGACCCTCAGCACGCCGAGCTTTGTCCCGTCCGGGCCTTTGAGAGGAATGACCTTTTCATAATGCCCGCCTGAACTGTCCTTGTAAAACTGGACCACCGGGGCCGCGGCAACCAGCGCCGTCTTGCTCGCCTCATCACCCGGCACCGTGTTCTCTTGCGCGCGATCGCTGGAAAAGAGCACCTTGCCTTCATTGTTCATGATCATTGCGCTGGAAAGGTCCTCGTCTTCTTTGGCCAGACTGCGGAGCCGGTCGCCCATGCCATCCAGGGTATTCAAAGGAAGGCCTAAGCGCGTCACGTTGTAGATTTCCCTCCGGACGCCTTCGGCGAGCGCCGCGGTCCGCGCAATGAGCGCCTCCCGGTACCGGCTCGAAGCGACGGAGATATTGACGGCGGTATTCACCGTCAGTACCAGCAGCAGAATAGCGGCCGTGACCAGGACGGCCCGCGTTTTCAGGTTCAGGGTCGGCAACAGCTTCATGTGATCACCTCGGGAGAATTCATAATGAGATTGATGGGGCCGCTTCGCCCCCAACATGCGTTGCTGCTACTTCATGACTGCCTTGCGCAGATCCAGGACGATATACAGTTTATCGCCCAAGCGAACGATGCCGCGAAGAAACTCCGCTCCGTGCTCGACATGTTCCGGCGCAGGTTTGATGGCGTCGGGCCGCACTCTGATGACGCTATGCACGCGGTCCACGACAAAGCCCACGTCTTCCTCATCGGGGCTCACGACGATGATGCGCGCCTTGTCGGTTCGCTCCGCCTGCGTGAGGCCGAGCCGCGAGCAGAGATCCATGATGGGGAGCATGGTGCCCCGAAGCGACGTTACTCCGAGAATATAGTCCGGCGCATTCGGCACGCGCGTGAGGTCCCGCGTTTTGAGCACTTCCCGCACGTTCTCCACCATCACGGCATACTCCTCGCCGCTCAGGTTGAACGAGAGCAGTTCAATTTCTTCGGTCTGTTTTTGCGTGTTCGAATCGTCCCCGGCCGGGGCCACTGCCTTCTCCGCGCCTGCCTGGGCAGGGGGCGCTCCTGGAAGCGCAACCGCAGGCGCTGCGGGTTTCGGGGCCGGTCCCGACAAGAGAGCTCCTGCTTCAACAGCAGGGGGCGCCGTGTCAACGGGAACAAAGGAACTCTCCACCGGCTGTGCCGCTTCCGCTGCTTTTTTGGCTTGGGCGCGTTCGGCCGCTTTTTTTCGGGCTGCAAGTATGTCCATATTTCTTTACTCCCGTGCAACAACGGCATGGCGCAGAGCGCATAGGGCAAAATCGTACACTCGCGCTCTGCTCTGTGCTCCTTACGCTCCGTCCTTCACAACGCTCTCCATGATATCGGCATCAATCATCGCCGCTTCCCTGCCGAACCCTTCCACAAGGGCGTTGGCGGCCAGGATATTGATGCGGCGGGGAATGCCGCCGGAGTGTTCGTACAAAAGCGCGAGCGCCTGCTCGTCGAAGAGCGGGGCCTCTCTTCCCGCGACCCGGAGCCGGTACTGCACGTAGAATGCCGTTTCCCCGGCATCAAGCGGGCCGAGATGGTATTGCATGCCGATGCGCTGACGGAGCGCCTGATAGGGCCGCCGATTCAGCCGGTCGCGCAGCTCCGTCTGTCCGATCAGGACGATCGACAGAAGGTTGCGGTCGTCGAGTTGAAAATTGGTGAGCAGCCTCAGTTCCTCGAAGGTCGCTTTGCCCGGGATGAGCTGGGCCTCGTCGATGATGATGACCGGCCGCTTTCCCTCCTCATACAGCCCGTAGAGTCTTGCATTGATCCCCTCGAGGATCCCGTGGCGAAGCCGGGCCGCATCGTCCATGCCGAGACGCAGCGCCACGGTGCGCAGGAGCTGCGACGGCGAGAGCCGCGGGTTGATGATAAGGAGGGGACGGTAGCTCGCATCCAGCGAGTCGATGAACGCCCGGGAGAGCGTCGTCTTCCCCGACCCGATCTCTCCCGTGAGGAGAACGATGTCCTGTTCCTCGACAGCGTGCTGGAGCCGCGCGAGCGCCTCCGCGTGTTTTGCACTGTGATAGAGAAACCGCGGGTCCGGCGTCTTGGAAAACGGCTTTTCTTTCAGTCCGTAAAACTCCTCGTACATAATCAATCACCGGAGTCAGGAGTCGGAATTCAGGAGCCAGAAGAAGTGCACTGAAAGGTTCGATCACCTTCTGACTTCTTGCTTCTGACTTCTTGCTTCTGACTTTTGACTACTGGCCCCTGACTCCTGCTGCGGTTTTTTTCAGCGTCCCCTCGATGAGCGATTCCACATCAAGCACCAGGACCACGCCTTTGCGGTCGCCCAGCTCGGTCGCCCCGGAGATGCCCGGAATGTCGGACAGTCTTTTCCCGAGGGGTTTAATCACGATCTCCTGCTGGTCGCGGAGGTTCTCGACGATGATGCCGAGCCGCCGTTCGGCGAGCCCGACCAAAATGACATGGAATGCGCCGCGCCGGTGGTTCACCGCCAGGTTGAACACGTTCGCGACCCGGAGCAGCGGCACGGTATCTTCCCGCACCGCCATCACCTCGCGCCCCTCCACGGTTTCCACCTGGTCCGACGACGACTGTAGGATCTCGAGCACCGAGCCGAGCGGTATGGCAAAAAGCTGGCCGCCGGACTCGACGATCAGCGCCTTGATGATCGCGAGGGTGATGGGAAGCGTGAGCGTGAAGACCGTTCCCTGCCCGGGCTCCGTCAGGATATCGATCATGCCGGACAGTTTCGAGACGTTCCGCTTCACCACCCTAACGCCGACACC